>JBJECS010000283.1:0-6749 GCA_051871335.1 Muribaculaceae bacterium
AAGCGAGAACTGGGCGTAGGACTTAAAAAGGGGCATTTTGACATCACTTCAAATCTGCGAAAAAAGAGGCAAAAATCCGCGACAGACAGCACAGCGACTCGGCGCAGAAGATTGAGCCGAGAGATAGAGCGCGATGTAGATGACCTGGACATGAGTGTGGATTCCGGTCTTAAGGCGATAATAAGGAATTGGGACATCAAGGGCTCGATGAAGGCAGAGTCAGGGCGTTTCTATACATATGCGATGCCTGTGCGCAATCGTCTGAAGAACATAGATGTGACGTTTAACCTTGACTCAATAGTTATGCGTAATCTTGACTATCAGATGGGCGAGAGCGGTTTTGTGATAAACGGAAGTATAGCAAACCTGCGTAGAGTATTGCTGGGGAGAAAGCGCAATAATGCTCTGAAGATAGACTTTGACGTGATAGCAGATACTGTGAATATCAACGAGATAAGCCGCCTGCTATTTACAGAGACTACCGGTAGCGGCGACGCAATGGCGGACATGGAAAAACTGGAAAGCGGCGAGCTTGAGAATACAGCAGTGGCGGACACCGGTGCGATGACAGCCTTTATGGTGCCGGGCAATATTGACGCTGATATAAGGGTTCAAGCGGCGAATGTGATATATACAGACATGATGCTTCATGATTTCCGCTGCCAGCTGCTGATGAGAAACAAGGTTGCCAATATCCGCGACTTGAGCGCGAGGGCGGACCTTGGCGAGCTTAATCTGTCAGCATTGTATTCTACAATGGAGCGAGACAGCATACAGTTTGGCATGGGACTGAAGATAGAGCGTTTCCGTCTTGATAAAATGTCGAAAATAGTACCGGCAATAGATACTTTGATGCCAATGTTGCAGAGTTTCAGCGGAATAGTGAATGCAGACATAGCCGCGACGACGCAGATAGACAGTGCGATGAACTTTGTGATGCCATCACTCCAAGCAGCGATAAAACTCAGTGGAGACTCTTTGGTTTTGCTTGACCCGGATACGTTTAAGATGCTGAGCAAGTGGCTAATATTCAAGAATAAGGAGAAGAATATGATAGACCACATGACGGTGGAAATGATAGTGGAGGATAATCAGCTACAGATATTCCCGTTCCTCTTTGATATAGACCGTTATCGCCTGGGCGTTATGGGAACGAATGACCTTGCGATGAATCTTAACTATCATATCTCCGTGCTTAAGTCGCCACTGCCGTTTAAGTTTGGCATAAACATAAAGGGGAATGTGGATGACATGAAAATCCGCCTTGGTGGAGCGAAATTTAAGGAAAATGCAAAGATGGCAACGGTATCGATTGCAGATACGACACGCATCAACCTCATAAATGAGATTGAGAACGTGTTCCGCCGGAGTGCACATTCACCAATTCGCCTGAACATAAAAAAGAATGTGGATAATCAGATGAATGCAGAAGAGAAAATTTCGCATGAAGATTCGCTATTAATGATTAAACAGGGCTATATTGAAGCGCCCGCAATACCTGATACTATCAATGCTAAACAAACCACAACCCCAACAGGCTCTAAATAGGTGTGTAAGAAAAGAACTTCCGGAGGCTGGAGTATATGATATATTGCAGTCGCTGTGTGAAGAGCGCAGGCAACCTGTTCGCTTGAGGTATGCCAATATCGCAGCTGAATTTTACAGGCTTACGGATGAGTATACCCAGGCGGAAAATGTATTGTTTGCAAGTCTTTTGGCAAAAGTAGACCATCTGCTGAAGAAAAACCGTCCATCGGGCGACGGCAAAGCCTCACCGAAATATTCGATATTTACAAAGGAAGTGCACCGCCTGCGCTACCGCATAGCTCATATTGATGATTTTTCAGATGAGACGCTTGAGAAAATGGTGGGGTATGACTTGCGTTCTCTCTGCCGCTATGCAGAGATGCTGACAAAACAGCCGATGCCAGACCGTCTGCGCCTCAGTTTGCCGATAAATGAATCACCGGATTTTGACGTAAAGCTAAAGACGGGATATATTCGCCTGGTTGTGGATAGAGTAGAAGGCGATACGCTTTATGCAGCAAATGCGTCTCAAGATATGGATGAGGTGAGAGTGTCGCTTGTGTTTAGGGCGGATAATGTGACACGCGACTATAGATACCTGAAGGAGTATCTGACAGAGGGCGTGCAGATAAACGTGGTGAACTACACGAGAGACAACAGCGGACGTCTTCAGCCGGAATTTTTGATATATGAGCCGGACTATCTGGTGGATATCACGTCTGTGGCATCGTGCTTTGAAGACTGGGGAGTGACAGAATATACACCGCTGATAAAGAACAGGCTTGGTGCGGATGAGATGACCATACATATATTGCTTGGAAACTTTGCGGGGCAGGTTCTTGACGAGACTGTTCACGGGACAGGAGCTGTGGATTACGGGACATCTATCCGTAGGTTTTTCCGCGAATATGTGACGAGCATACTTGCGTGCAAAGATTTTATGGGGCAAGAATTTCATGCCAAGGCGAATGAGCAAGTGAGAAATATTGCTACCTCAATAGACAATCTTTCAAGTCTGCCGCAATATAAGAGGGAAAAACTGATGCTGGAGCCGTCGTTTGTGTGCGAGATGCTGGGAATACAGGGGCGTATGGATATGCTTCAGAGTGACTATTCAATACTTGTGGAGCAAAAGTCAGGACAATCGAAATACACGCCAGGATATGCAGAGCGGATTATCCCACAAGAAAAACATTTGGCTCAGGTGCTGCTATATCAGGCGATATTGCACTATTCGTATGGGGTAGCAAATGGGGCTATAAACTCCTTTTTGCTATATTCAAAATATGAGAATCCGCTAATACGCATATCAAATTCACCGATATTGATTACAGCAATAGAGCTGCGCAACCGGATAGCAGCGCTTGATATTTCGCTGGCGAAGACCGGTTTTGACTTGCTGCTGAAATTGCGCCCCGAAGACTTTCTGAAAAATCCGACAAAGGCAAATTACTTTGATAGATATATCCGCCCAGGAATAGAGGCTGTGCTTAACTCTATTCAGACGGCTGACAAGGTGGCGCAGAAATATGCGCTAAAGATGTTGCAATTCGTGCAAATAGAGCACGTCACGTCGAAGATAGGATTTAACTCAATAAAACCGACAGTAGGCTTTTCCGGAACGTGGAGCCTGCCGGCAAGTGAACGGCGTGCAGCGGGAGAACTGCTTGAGGGTCTGAAGGTAAAAGAATTTATAAAAGACGAGCAAACCGGGATTATAACTCATGTTGTATTGCTGCGTGAGGGTGACGGAGAGGATATGCCAAACTTCCGCAAGGGAGATATAGTGGCGATGTATTACTATGCGACGGGAGAAGACCCGGACATACGCCGCTCTGTATTGGTTCGCAGCGAACTTGTGAGCCTTACAGACAGTGAGGTGAAACTGAAGCTTCGTTCACCCCAGACAGATGAAAGAATTTTCAGGGTTCATGAGAAAATACGGTTTGCCATCAGCCGCGACTTCTATGAGTCGTCAAATCGCTCCCAGTATAAGGGCATAATATCTCTACTCCAGGCGGATGCCAGTCGCCGAGACTTAATCTTGTGCCAACGGAAGCCAAAGGTGAACGAAAAAGCGGAGTTGCGCGGCGAATATGGTGGGTTTAATAAGCTGGTACGGAGTGCAATGAGAGCGAAAGACCTGTTTTTGGTGATAGGTCCTCCGGGAACCGGTAAGACTTCGTATGCGCTGCTAAATATTGCGAAGGAGGAGCAGAAGCGAGCATCGTCAAGGCTACTACTTGCGGCATATACAAATCGAGCAGTTGATGAGATATGCTCTAAACTTGATGCAGAGAAAATAGACTTTATCCGAATAGGCTCTCACCTGAGCAGTGCCGAGCAATGGCATAAATATTTGCTCAATGAGCGGATAGCAGGCATTGACAGACTCGATGATATAATTACTTTTATGTCTTCTCAGAGGGTAATCGTAGGTACGCTCCATGCGCTGAATGGCGCCCTTGGCATGCTAACACGCTATCATTTTACAACGGCAATCCTTGATGAGGCGTCGCAGGTTCTTGAACCGCAAATACTTCCGCTGCTTACGTCGCAGGATGAGTATGGAGGAAACCTTGTGGACAGATTTGTGATGATAGGCGACCATAAGCAGCTGCCTGCCATAGCAGTGCAAGATGAAAACCTTAGCGAGGTGGATGATGCGGAGCTAAATAAAATAGGTCTTTACAACTGTCGCAATTCATTTTTTCACCGTATGCTGATAAATGCGTATAATCCTGAAAATCAGCAATATGACCCGAATGTTGTGTATATGCTTAGTCGTCAGGGACGTATGCATAGGGATGTTGCGAAATTTGCGTCGCAGATGTTTTACGACGGCAAGCTTGAAGCAGTACCACTTGAGCATCAGACAGAGGAAATACGACAGTGTGAGGAGGTTACGCGGATAGATGCGCTTTTAAACCGCTCGAGAATGGTGATGATAGACGTGAAGCCGACAGAGGAAGACCAGCTAAAGATAGATAATGCGAATGTGGCTGAGGCAGAGGCAGTTGCAGAAGTGTTCAGCTCAATCTTGCGGCGCGAGGGCGAGAAATTTTCAAATGAGAGCACCGTAGGCATAATAGTGCCATATCGGAGCCAGATTTCAGCGATACGCCGTGAGATAGAGCGACGTTGCGGAGAATGCTATGCAGACGTTGTGATAGACACAGTAGAGCGGTTTCAGGGGAGCCAGCGAGAATATATTATTTACAGCACTACAGTGAAAAGATATTCACAGCTTAAATTCCTGTCTGCCAGCAGATTTGTGGAGAATAATATAATCATAGACCGCAAGCTGAATGTGGCTCTGACGAGAACGCGTTCGCATACGATAATAGTGACAAACCGTGCTCTTATCAGCCGAGACCCAATATATCGTGAACTATGTAAAGCCTGCACGTTATGAAGCCGACAATACAATTTATACATAAAAAATTTGTGTATTTCAACGACTTGATTTTCAATGGAAAACTGCCGTTGCCGTCTTTTCAGCTCACAAATGCCACTTCTTTTCTCGGCAAGTATCAGAGAAAAGAAATGAATGGTGAGCTGATAGATGTGATTACAATGTCTACGTATGAAGACCTGAAGGAGCATGAGCTTGAAGATGTGCTTATCCATGAGATGATACATTTTGAAATCAGGCATTTAGGACTACAAGACACCAGTGCGCACGGGCACTTGTTTATGTGCCGCATGACGTGGATAAATGCTGTGCATAAACGCAATATGTCTGTGTCGCACAGAAGGGGAGCGCAGGCGGAGATACTACCAAGTCGGTCAAAGCGCGGGGTGTGTACAGTTGCGCTGATGTGTTTAGAAGGCGGCGAGAAGGGTATTAAGGTAATGTCTTGTTCGTATAATTCAATAAATGAGTTTATGAACAAAGTGTCTAATGTAAGTGCTGTCAAAAGTGTGGAATATTATATTGTCAATGATTCGTTTTTCGACAAATATCCGCGCTCTACAGCCCTAAAGTATTATCGAATTTCAGATGAAGATATAGCAAAGCATCTGCCTGAGAAATCAAAGTTGTCTACATGAAATTTTAAGATATGGAATCAATAATAAGACTTTATAAGATAGGGAACGGTCCGTCGAGCAGTCATACGATGGGACCGAGGAAGGCGGCGGAGAATTTTCTTGCACGTCACCGCGATGCCGCCCGATTTGAGGTGACGCTGTATGGCTCACTGGCAGCTACCGGCAAGGGTCACCTTACAGATAAGGCGATATTGGATGTGCTTTCGCCAGTATGCCCGACAGATATAGTGTGGAAACCGGAGGTATTCCTTCCTTTTCATCCAAATGGCATGACTTTCCGCTCCTACGACCACGGAGGAAATGAAACGGATGCGGAAACGGTGTTTTCTATTGGAGGCGGTGATATCTGCCATGAGGGAGAAAGGCTGAATAAAGGCAATGATGTGTATGAAATGTCTACTATCGCCGAAATCATGAGCTGGTGTGAAAAGACGGGGCATTCATATTGGGAATATGTAGACCAGTGCGAGGGGTCTGCCGTATGGGACTATCTGCATGAAGTGTGGGAGACAATGAAGGCCGCCGTGGAGCGTGGAATAGAGGCAGAGGGCGTGTTGCCCGGAGGTCTTGGCGTGCGCCGGAAGGCAGTGACATATTATGTGCATGCAGCGGGCTACAACAGTAACCTTAAGTCACGAGGACTTGTGTATGCATACGCGTTGGCGGTGTCTGAAGAGAATGCTGCAGGCGGAAGAATAGTCACCGCACCCACTTGCGGGTCTTGCGGAATAGTGCCGGCGGTTCTGTATCATCTCCATACGTCGAAGAATTTCACAGAAAAGCGGATATTGCGAGCACTTGCCACAGCCGGGATTTTCGGCAATGTTGTGAAGACAAATGCCTCTGTTTCCGGTGCGGAAGTTGGATGTCAGGGCGAAGTGGGAGTGGCGTGTGCCATGGCGGCAGCTGCGGCGAGCCAGCTGTTTGGCGGCTCTCCTGCGCAGATAGAATATTCAGCGGAAATGGGACTTGAGCACCATCTTGGACTCACATGCGACCCGGTGTGCGGACTTGTGCAAATCCCTTGCATAGAGCGAAATGCATATGCGGCAGCCCGTGCTCTTGATGCCAATCTATATGCGGCATTTTCCGATGGTCGCCATTCAGTATCGTTTGACAGAATTGTAGAAGTGATGAAACAGACGGGGCACGACATACCTTCGCTGTAT
>JBJECS010000284.1:0-6722 GCA_051871335.1 Muribaculaceae bacterium
CCATAACATTGTAGTTTTTGCTACAAAGTTATGGACCCGCAATGCGTTCCGAAAACACAAGGATTATCGTACTATTTCGATTTCCTCAAAGAAATATTACCAAGGAGTAAATTCACCAACAAATTTGCCTTTTAGGGTTAGCTGGGCCGGCACGTGAACGTTTTCAAATTTTTCATCAGTTGAAGACCCATATATATTACCTAAATAATTACTGAGTTGTTCATATCCAAAAGTAATTCTATACTTACCTGTATATTTATCCTTCTCAGAAATACGATTTACGACAGCGGTGAAATAATATGTCTTGCCTTTCATTCTATTACATTCATTCTCGTTTTTAGTAGCATCATAGAAATATTGAAGAGGTTCAGCGTTATTGATTTGGAATTCAATAATTCTTTTATTAAGTTCAGCTAAAATTTCAGGCTCATATTGCATAATGCGTGATTTCAATTCTTCTTTATTTTTGAACAAATTCTTATTTATATTGTATGCGATATGACCGAAATCTACTTCGTCACTTTGAATAATTGTACCATCTATTTGTAATTCTGCACCGTAATAGAATTTTAATAATGGATTTGTAATTAAAGCCGATGTTATTCTGCAATCGTCGAATGAGGGTCTTAAATTACTTGGAAGTTTAGAGAGGTCGAATTCACAACTAATATATATCGTAAGAGGATAAAATACAATATCCGTTTTACAATCTGAGCCGGATGGAAGCACAATCACATCAACATATCCGTTGCCCATTGGTTTCACTAAATAGTGTCTTGTCAAATAACATTCGCCTAAACTATTCTCCACATCAATAATAAAACCATCTTTTCCAAAAAAGCGTTCCGTATCATAGTATGAAGCCACACGCGCTCTTTGTATTAGATTACAAAATAATTCGTCATTATATGACGAACGTTTACTACCCGATTTTTTTACAATTGCAATATCGCCACTATCTGATATCTCTAAATCAATAATACTAACGCTAATCTTATTCACATTTGAGGTAGAATCAGATGTGAAAACTAATACATCTTTTTTAGCAGAAAAATCGTAATAAAATAAAGAATCTGTTGTGTTGACGTAATAGAAGCCATCATCATTCTTTGAAAGAATTTGGTAACGTTCATCCTTCGCCTTTATGATTTCGCCCAAGGTCATTCCTGCATACGGATCAATAATTTCATCGCTTGCTGAAGAAGATTGGTTTGTATTATTACAAGCCTGCAAAAATACTGTTATAATAGTGAAAAACAGTATGGTGTTATACTTAGATATCATTTTTAAAGATTGCGATTAAAATTGTAATTCAATTACATTATTCTCTGCCATTTGGCGCAAGGTGTAATTTTCCCAAATATGTCAGCAGACACAGTGTCGCCGGATTTATATATGTTTAATTCATTTGAGTTGTTACGGAGAAAATTTGCAATCTCAGCATGAGCCGTGGTTACATTATTGTGCTTTATTAGCAACTTTCCGTAAGAAGTGGGAAAACGATTGATATATTCACATATAAAAGCATGTGAATCAAATGTATCTTGTAGCAGATCAATTATTTGTTTAAATTCTTCAATATCCATAGTATTTATGTGTTGGATGTTATACAATACAAATTTCGGAATTTCCTATGACATAATTACCCCCCCGGTTAATAATTGTTAAATATGTTTTTAAACATATTATTTACAGAAATTCTTCAAATCACATACAAAACAACCTCAAATCTGACTCCAACATCCTCGAAAAAAATCCGACGTTTCCAAAATTGACTCCAAAAAACTCAAAAAAAATCCTAAGACTCCAAAATTGAATCCAACAGCCCCGAAAACCGCTCCAACAGCCACTTTGCAGACTCCAACGCGCTAAAAAGCGACTCCAACGTGCACAAAAGCGACTCCAACGCACCAAAAATCGACTCCAACAGCCCCCTTTTTTACACTCCTCTTAACACTTTTTACACCACAAAAAACACACTTTTCCACTAAAAAAACTTACCTTTGCCACATCAAATCACACCCCCACTAATTACACCTATAATGAAAAGATTAGCCACTCTTCTCTCATATTTAATCTGCTGCACCATAGCCATTTACGCCGACGATGCAGACAACAACATATACCTCCGCATGATTGACGACGCCGAATCCGCCATCAAACACAGAGACTTCGCCAAAGCCGAAACCCTTCTGACAGAAGCAATTAACTTTCAGCCTGACAACCCAAACAACGCACTAATCATGTCAAACCTCGGCATGGTGAGATTCTACATGGGCAATGATTCCCTTGCCATTCACACTCTAAATCAGGCACTTACGATGGCGCCATCATCCGTCACCATCCTCCTCAACCGTGCCCGCGTCCTCTCTGCCACAGGAAATGTAACCGCCGCTCTTGACGACTACAACCGTGTCACACAACTCGATTCCGCCGTAGTAATGCCATACCTTTTCCGCGGTCTCCTTTTCCTCGGAAACAAAGACATTCCCGCTGCTAAAGCGCAGTTTGACAGCATTTCCGCTCTCGCCCCCCACTCCTACGAGGAAGCTCTCGCCCTCTCAAACTTCTATTTTTTCCAGCAGCAATACGCCGAAGCCAAACCTTATTTCTCCCGCCTCCTCGAATCTGAAAAAACTCCCGAGAATTACGCCTCCCACGCCATCTGCGCTCTCTTCACTGACGACCTCGACACAGCCTCTGAAGACATAGCCACCGGGCTCTCTCTCGACCAAAATTACGGCGAACTCTATCTCTGCCGCGCACTTCTATACAAGAGAAGATACAGAAACGAAGACGCTCTCCGCGACGCCGAAACTGCTAAAACACTTGGTGTTGATGCAGACACAGTGGATTCCCTAATGAACCTGAAATAGATATCATTCACACAATATTTGCTGAGTAAACCTGAACTATTACTCATTTATCACTACATTTTTACAGTACATAATTAAAGCCTATATACTTATGACATAGGCTATTACAACCCCTACATCAATCAAAAACCACTACATTATTCTTACACTCCGTTTTATTACACCAAATTTGTCACTAACTTTGCAGAAACGAAAAATCAATAGTCAATAATCATTACCATAATATCATGAAAGTAAAAGTACTCTTAGCAGCTTTTTTATGCGGAATATCCGCATCAATGATGGCTCACACCATCGCTTCTCCTGATGGGAATATAGTGGTGAACATCGACCTTAACGAAAACGGAACGCCTACTTACACAGTAGATTACAAAGGTTTACCGGTAATTAAGCCGAGTACACTCGGAATCCTGCTTAACGAGGAAAACTCCCTCATAGACCATTTCAAGATAAACAACGTCACATCAGCCACTTTCGATGAAACATGGCAGCCCGTCTGGGGCGAAAACAGCAATATCCGCAACCACTACAACGAACTTCTCGTTGAAATGGAAAAACCGTCTAATGGCAGATACATGAATTTACGTTTTAGGGTATTTAATGATGGCGTAGGATTTCGATATGAATTTCCTCAACAAATGTATCTGCCATATTTTGTAATCAAGGAAGAGTGCACGCAGTTTGCTATGACTGGAGACCACACTGCTTGGTGGATTCCGGGAGACTACGACACTCAGGAATATGAATATCAGGAGAGCAGGCTATCTGAAATACGCGGCCTCCTCCGCAGTGCAATCTATCCAAATGCCTCACAGACAATCTTTTCTGAAACTGGTGTACAAACTTCTATCCAAATGAAAACCGACAATGGCATATACATCAATCTCCATGAGGCGGCACTGATAGACTACTCCTGTATGCACTTAATCCTCGACGACAAAAACATGGTGTTTACATCACACCTCACCCCTGATGCTCAGGGGAATATGGCACACATGCAGACTCCTTGCACTACTCCGTGGCGCACCCTCATCATCAGCGACGACGCTCGAGATATGCTTTCGTCTAACCTCATCCTAAATCTCAACGAACCATGTAAATATGAAGACACATCCTGGATTAAGCCGGTTAAATACATGGGCGTTTGGTGGGAGATGATTGCAGGCGGAAAACAGTGGAGCTACACGTCAGAACTCCCGGCTGTTAGGCTCGGCGAAACTGACTATTCAATGGTCAAACCTCACGGACAGCACCCTGCCAACAATGAAAACGTAAAACGTTATATTGACTTTGCGGCCGAACATGGCTTTGACCAACTCCTCGTAGAAGGCTGGAACATAGGTTGGGAAGACTGGGTAGGACACTCAAAGGACTACGTCTTCGATTTCGTCACTCCGTATCCTGACTTCGACATAAAGATGCTTAACGAATACGCTCATTCAAAAGGGATAAGACTCATGATGCACCACGAGACATCATCTTCTGTCAGAAACTACGAGCGACACCTGCATTCTGCAATGGACCTTATGGAAAAATATGGCTACAACGCAATAAAGAGCGGATATGTTGGCGACATCATCCCCCGCGGCGAACACCATTACGGTCAGTGGCTCGTAAACCATTACCTATATTGCGTTACTGAGGCTGCAAAGAGGCACATCGTAGTAAATGCACACGAAGCTGTACGCCCTACCGGACTATGCAGGACATATCCAAACCTTATTGGCAATGAATCTGCACGCGGCACTGAATATGACGCTTTTGTAGGAAATAACCCTAACCACACTACAATTCTGCCATTCACTCGCCTGCAAGGTGGACCTATGGACTACACGCCCGGCATTTTTGAGATGGACATCAAGAAGTTCAATCCTACAAGCAACGGACACGTAAACAGCACCCTTGCGCGCCAGCTCGCTCTATACGTCACTATGTACAGTCCACTACAAATGGCTGCAGACTATCCAGAGCACTACGAGCAATATATGGACGCATTTCAGTTCATAAAAGATGTAGCCGTAGACTGGGACAAGAGCATTTATCTTGAGGCTGAGCCTGCACGATATATAGTGGCTGCACGCAAAGCGAAAGGCACAGATAATTGGTTTGTAGGCTGTACTGCAGCTGCATGTGGACATACCTCCACACTTTCACTTGACTTCCTTGATGCAGACAAAAAGTATATTGCTACCATTTACGAAGACGGAAAAGACGCCCACTACATGACCAATCCGCAAAGCTACGTCATCCGTAAAGGCATCGTCACCGCAAAATCTTCCCTCAAGCTCACAGCAGCTCCGGGTGGCGGATATGCTATAAGCATCTACCCTGCGTCTGACTCTGAACTAAAAGGACTCAAGAAATTAAAATAATCTTCATAGAATTGTGTATTTTAAAGTAATGCAAGTATAATTGATTAGTTTACAGGTTTTTAATGTCATGCAGACGGGGCTAAATCGTGAAGATTTAGCCCCGTCTATACGTTGTAGCAACCTTACTCCAGCACTATTTTTCCAAAGAAATCAGTCCTGTGGAAGTCTGGCTTTTCTGTATCTATAGGATTCCAAGACAGGTAATGTGGCTGAGAAGTGGCAGAGGCGCACTTATAGAAATTTCCTCGCATCTCTATTGCAGTCCCTTCATATTTCACGCCAATAAGGTCTAAAGGCACGGCTATCAACACGTTCCATGAAAATAGTCCTGTCACCTCATTAAACGGACGGCTGCCACAAGAACAGTAGCGAAGCACTCGGCTAAGTTCTTCCGCAGTAAGACGAGTAGGATTGTTGCGCACACTGCGATGTGACGCATTTATAGTGCCTATGCAGTTAAGTTCAAAGTTCCAATAGTGATTGTCGCACGTTGGAGACACAAAAAACTCCACGCAAGAGTCTTGACTCACAGCAGAATTATTCTCGCTGTTTACAGCTCGTAGATAATTGCAGCGCACAAAGAAATCTATGTAGATATAAGTCCCGTCGTGAGCCACATTTGCCACTGCAAGGGGCTTGTATGGATATTCCTGCCAGTTTACTGAATCGATGCTTATTTGTGCACCTTTGTCGTGTAGCGCACCGATGATAGACTGCGGCTCAAACTCGCCGAAAGACATAATGCGGGGGATTGTTAGTGTCTTATCCATGGAGTGTAATCAGTCCTTTTATTCCCATATAGCAGCCCACTGCAGCCATTATGAAGAGCACTGTGGCGATAAACCTGTTCAATACCCATATAGAATGTGCATTAAACCGTGCTCGCACTTTGTTTACCGAAAATGTGATAAAATACCACCACGCCAGGGCTCCCACAACGATTGCGGAGTAACCTGCCACATAATGGAAATGATTATAATCTTGCTGAATGAAATTAAACCGTGCAAACAGCGTGATACTGAAAAATAATATCAACGGATTGGCAAATGTAAAGAGGAAGCCGGGGCACAAGTCTGCAAAAAAGTTGTTTTTATGGTCAGGCTTGCTGTCTTTCTGGTGGGCTGGCTTTTTACGGAAGAGGAAAAACGCATATCCCGCTATTGCGATGCTTCCTACTATCTGCAATGCCTCCTGATTGTTTTCAATGAAGTCTATCACAAACGACAAGCCAAGACCGGTCAGCAGGCAGTATATCAAGTCTGACAATGCCGCACCCACTCCGGTCACAAAAGCAGGCCAACGCCCCTTGCTCAGTGTGCGCTGGATACACAGTACGCCCGTCGGACCCATTGGTGCCGAAATCATGACGCCGATTAGAAACCCGCTTATCGCGATGTCGTAAAATTGGTTCATCAATTTGCAAAGTTAGCTATTTTCTTCGTAATTCTGAAATTATAGCCCATATTTTTTATCA
>JBJECS010000285.1:0-6632 GCA_051871335.1 Muribaculaceae bacterium
AACATCCAGCTCGTTGCAGAACCACATACCACCAAAACTACATTTCTTTGACTGTCCGCCCATGAGTTCCAAAAATAGCCCAACTCTGATATCATCTCAGATGATTGAGGTCCCGCAAGCCATGGCAACTCATCTATAAATACTATTTTGCGGCGATTACGCTTCGTTTGCAACAATTTTCTTAACAGCAAAAATGCTTCTCGCCAGCATGTAGGTTTCTGTTCTCCTCTATCCAGACCCGACAATAGCAATGAATCATAAAAATGAGACAATTGTAGAGCCCTGTATGTCTCATAATTCTTATCTCCATCCTTGACGTACGTACCTACAACCTTAAAAGAGATTTTACTTCCATAAACCTCACTCACCAAATAGGATTTTCCGACTCGTCTGCGACCAAAAATCGCCACAAATTCGGACTTATTTGACTTGTAAAGTCTCTCAAGTGTCGCAATCTCCTTTTTTCTGCCTATAATATTTTTGTAACTCATTATTTTTCAGCTATTTTCTATTTATCTACAAAGATAAATATTTTTATCTGACCATGCAAATTTTTCCTTAAAAATCAGCGAAAACGGCGATTTTTCCTCCAATTCCGCTGAGTTTTCAAATCTATTTCCGCACAAAATCCACTATATCCCCCACCACTTCTGCAGAAATTGGCTTTGCTTCTGAATACTCCATTGGCGATGGCTTTCCTGAACCTATGCGCAAAATATGATTTAGTCCGAAATAGAGCTTCACTGTTGCTTCAGGCTTACCAGAAAGTGCTTTCTGCCACTTTGCATAATTTGAGTAGGGCACCTGATAGTCTCGCATACCAAACACAAGAAACATCCTCATATCCAATGCCTTAGCCACTGCTATTGCATCATATTCACTGTCAGCCTTCAGATAACTTTCCGTCAATCCGTCAGGCAGACCAATTTCCGGGTCATATTCAGGCGTGCCAAACAGTTTTGCATTCTTGCACTTCACAGGAATCTCTTCAGCCATCTTAACTGCCTGAGACGCTCCCATTTCAGCATAGATTCCTTTCAGGAAATTTGTCTGATAAATCATCATATCCGGCAACTTTTCCGATGGTGCAGCAAGCATTACAATTCCCGCCACATCCTTCGCACGACTTGCTATTTCAGGAGCCAACATCGCGCCGAGGCTATGACCCACAACATACACTTTTGAAGCATCAATCTCCCGCATAGACTTAGCAAGAGCCACCGCTGAAACAGCATCATCTATCGCCTCAAAATCATAATTAGCCTCTTTTCCATGAGGCACAAAATTTGCCCGATATACCAGCGTGCGTTTGTCATAGCGCAACGACGCTATACCTTTTGCTGAAAGACTGTCTGCCAAGTCCTTAAACACATTATTTGGACCTATCGTCTCGTTCCTGTCATTGGGTCCCGAACCGTGCACAAACACCACACAAGGCACTTTTTCTACAACACCGTCCGGCAACGAAAGTGTTCCCGGCAGACGAAATGTATCGGTCACTACTTCTATGTCTCGCTCCAACGCCCACGCAGAGCATCCCGCCAATATCAGCGACACTGCAAATAAAATCTTTCTCATCATCACTATTATTTTTGTAGCAAAGATATGAATAATAATTGATATATGAAAAATTATAAGTAACTTTGCAGTGCTAAAAGCGGAGGCTTTGGCGTTTTTATCTCGAATTATAATTAACTTATATATAAATGGACCAAAAGTTTGAAATGGTGGCGAAGACCTTCCAGGGACTTGAAGACGTTCTGGCTGATGAACTTCGCTCTCTCGGTGCCGACAACGTGACCGCCGGCAATAGAATGGTTTCCTTTGAGGGAGACCTTGAAATGATGTATAAGGCAAACTTGTGTTGCCGCACGGCACTTCGTATCCTTAAGCCTATCTATAAATTTATCGCTACTGATACCGACAGCCTTTACGAAATGGCTAAGGAATTTGACTGGGAACAGGTTTTGACCCTCGATAAGACTTTCTCCATCGACTCCGTTGTGAACTCCGACGACTTTACTCACTCCCGATTTGTCACATATCGAATTAAAGACGCCATCGTTGACTGGTTTAAGGACAAATATGGTCCGGACAAACGCCCCGGCGTTAGACTTCAAGACGCCGACGTCATGATTAACGTACACATCTCCGGCGACCGAGTTACTCTCTCGCTCGACTCTTCCGGCGAGTCCCTACACAAGCGCGGTTATCGCGTAGCACAGACCGAAGCCCCTATTAATGAAGTGCTTGCTGCCGGAATTATTCTAAAAAGCGGCTGGCGCGGCGAAACTCCCTTCGTCGACCCCATGTGCGGAAGCGGTACTTTCCTCATCGAGGCTGCTTTAATCGCTGCTAACATTAATCCCGGAGTTTATCGACAGAATTTTGCCTTTGAATCTTGGCAAGACTTTGACGCTGACCTTTATGAAAGCCTTTACAACGACGACTCGCAGGAGCGCACGCCGCTTCACACCATTTACGGCGCTGACATGTCGCCTAAGGCTGTTGAAATCGCTAAGCGCAACATAAAGAGCGCAGGCGTGGCTAAATATATCGACATTCAGGTCAAAGCTCTTTCTCAATGGGAAGAAGCACCTGAAGCCGGTACTCTCATTACAAACCCTCCTTATGGCGAGCGTATAGGCTCCGATGACATGGAAGGTCTTTACAACCTTATCGGCAACAAATTAAAATTCGTATTCAAAGGCTACAAGGCTTGGATTATCGGATATAAAAGAGAATATTTCGACGCTATAGGGCTCGCTCCTTCAAGCAAAACTCCTATACTCAATGGTTCACTGGAATGTGAACTACGCGAATACGTTATCTTCGACGGTGACATGAAATCATTCAAGGCTGCCGGGGGCTCTCTCCACGACGGCGACACTGAAGATAAAACTGACGACAAGCCGGCTCGCCGACTTTCTGACACTGAATGGAAAATAAAGGCTCGCAAAGCCGGATTTGGTGGTAAGGACGCGCGGGGAGGAAAAAGCGATAAGGCGCGTGGTTCCCGTTTTGAAAAGGGTGGAAGCAAAAAGGATGACAGACGTGGCAAAAGAGATGATAAACGAGGCTCAAAAGACGACAGACGCGCAAAAAGAGACGACTATCGTGGCGATAAGCGTGATGAACTTAGGGGATTTGTTGAACGCCCGGCTGAACCGGAAAATCCACTTGCTGTTCGCAGAAATGAGCACGCACTGAAATCAATCACTCAGCGCAAACCTTCTCTTCCGCCTTCCTCCGCTACCATTATCCGACCACGTAGAAAAAAGGATGAAGAATAATTTTTAGATATTATGGAAAAGCGAAACGTACTCTTACTCGGCTCCGGTGGCAGAGAATCTGCTTTGGCTTGGAAGCTCTCGCAGTCTCCGCTCATGGGAAACTTTTACATTGCTCCCGGAAATGGCGGAACGAGCGCTTACGGACAAAACGTAGCCATTTCTCCGCTTGATTTTCAAGCTATTGACACATTTGTGGAAGAAAATGCTATCGACATCATCGTCGTTGGCAACGAAGATCCTCTCGTTGCAGGCATTTACGACTTTTTCGTTGACAAAAAAGTCCTTGTCGTTGGTCCGTCTAAGGATGGAGCTGCACTGGAGGGAAGCAAGGATTTCGCTAAGCGTTTCATGATGAAAAACGCCATCCCTACTGCTCGATATCGCAGTTTTACTGCCGATGACATCGCAGACGGATACGCTTTTCTTGACACACTTACCCCGCCATATGTATTAAAGTCTTATGGGCTCGCCGCTGGAAAAGGAGTGCTGATTATCGACTCGCTGGAAGAGGCTAAAAAATCACTCGCCGAGATGCTTGGAGGCATGTTTGGAAAATCTTCTGCCACTGTTGTCATCGAAGAATTTCTCAGTGGCATAGAGTGCTCCGTATTCGTCCTGACCGACGGAAACGGCGGTTACCGCATCCTTCCTGTCGCCAAAGACTATAAGCGCATCGGAGAGGGAGATACAGGGCTCAATACCGGAGGTATGGGCGCTGTTAGCCCGGTTCCTTTTGCCGACGATACTTTCATGGCTAAAGTGGAGGAACGCATCGTTAAACCTACCGTTGCCGGACTTATCGCCGACGGTATCACATACCGCGGATTCATCTTCCTCGGACTCATAAACGTCAAGGGTGAGCCTATGGTCATTGAATACAACGTGAGAATGGGAGACCCTGAGACTGAAGTCGTAATGCTTCGTATCGCTTCAGACCTTCTCCCACTCGTTGAGGCTGCCGCTAAAGGTAATCTCGGTGACATGCCACTCGAGCAGGTGCCACAGACTGCCGTCACCGTTATGGCTGTCTCTGACGGATACCCCGGCTCTTACGAAAAAGGGAAAGTTATCACTGGATGTGAAAACGTCAAAGAAAGCATCCTTTTCCATGCCGGCACTAAAATTGACAATTCCGGGAACCTTGTCTCTTCCGGCGGACGTGTGATTGCTGTTAGCTCTATGGGGGATAACATTCCTGACGCTCTCGCTAAATCTTACCGTTCTTTGTCTCTTTTTGATTTCAAAGGCAAGCGTTTCCGCCGAGACATTGGCAAAGACCTTATGAACCTTAAATGATTTCAGCAAGAGACATAACTATGTTTTTACACAATCGCTACGGAGTGATTTTTCTATCGCTCGTGGCGATTGTAGGTGTCTTATTTGCCGGCTCTCACGGACTCGTTTCCCACATTCCCGGCGAATACGGGCTAATTGTAACTTCTCCCAACAACTGGCTTACTCCAGGCACAACATCCACCGTGCTTTGCATCATTATGAACCTTATGGTAGCCCTCTCCGCTATCAGCCTTAACAAGCAGTATAACACCATGCGCTCGCTTTCCATGCTTGTAGCCGGGGGATTCATGATTATGCAACTCGCAACTCCTTCTGCACTCGGAATTTTCAACGGCTCTGCAGTCATGGCTGTCGGAATCAGCATTCTTGCTATGCTTCTATTCTCCATTTTCAGCGATTACGCCAACTCTCGCCGTGTTTTCCTCATCTTTTTTCTCCTATCATCTTTCTCCCTTTTTGAATACTCTTTCCTCTTTTACGTCCCTATTATGCTGCTCGGACTCAGGCAGATGAGAGTATTCAACCTCCGCACATTTACCGCTTCCATTATCGGAATCATCACACCTTGGTGGATTCTGTTCGGTTTTGGACTTATCACACTTGCCGATATCCGCATCCCACATTTCGTCAGCGTCATGGCTGCCATAAACAGCCCCGGTATATGGTATCAGCTGATAGTGATTGGCATTACCATTATTGTTGGCATCACATTTATGATGATGAACGCCATGAAAATGCTCAGCTACAACTCTCGCATCCGTGCCGCAAATGGGTTTCTCGTGTCGCTCATGCTCGCAACTATGCTATTTATTTTTGTTGACTACAACAATATCATGGTTTACGTCACACTGCTAAATATCCTTGTCGCATATCAGATAGGACACTATTTCGCAACCCGAATCCAGTCTTACAACAGTTACATTGGCATTCTCTCAATGCTGCTAATTTACATCGCACTTTTCGCCGGGAGATTTATTTTATGAAAATTATTATTGAAAGCCATATCCCATTCATTCAGGGCATTTTCGAGCCCATCGCACACGTTGAATACCTCCCCGCCGAGGCCATCGATGCACTCGCAATGAAAGACACTGACGCGCTAATCACTCGCACTCGCACTCGTTGCGACGCCACACTCCTTGCAGGCTCTAAATGCAAATTTATCGCCACCGCAACCATCGGTACTGACCATATCGACCTTGACTACTGCGCTAAGAATGGTATCACTGTGGCAAGTGCTCCGGGATGCAACGCTCCCGCTGTCGCACAATACGTCCTCACATCAATTTCTCACATCTTTCCCAAACTCACCGGCAAAACAATCGGAATTGTCGGCGTAGGACACGTTGGCACCATCGTCGCGCGATGGGCGGAGTGTCTGGGCATGAACATTCTGCTTTGCGACCCTCCTCGGGCAGAGGCTGAAGGAAATGACGCTTTTGTCTCTCTATCACAAATAGCAAGACAAGCCGACATTATCTCTTTTCACACTCCTCTCACAAAGTCAGGACCGCACAAGACGTTTCACCTTGCCGATGAAGCTTTTTTCAACTCCCTGCTCCGAAAGCCGGTTATTATTAACAGCGCAAGAGGGTCCGTCGTTGACAACAACTTATTGCTTAACGCATTAAACACCGGCATCATTTCCCACGCTATAGTTGATTGCTGGGAAGGAGAACCGACTAACATTAGCCTCGAACTTGTAGAAAAAGCATTTATTGCTACTCCACACATCGCCGGATATTCTCTTGAAGGCAAAAAAAGAGCCACACAAATGGCTGCGCAAGCCCTTTTCGACTACCTTGGTCTGATATTCTCTGCTCGAGACAATTCAATCCCCAATCCACCGGAATACGTCACTATACAATCCCTGCAATCTTCTTACAATCCCCTCGCCGACTCCGCCATTTTCAAGGCTGACCCCTCAAATTTTGAAGCTCTCCGCAGCAACTACTCTTTCCGCCACGAACCAAAATCTGAGTCTTTGTAAAAATATTTTCAAATTTATTTTGTCATTTCAACAAATTGTCGTAACTTTGTGAC
>JBJECS010000286.1:0-32265 GCA_051871335.1 Muribaculaceae bacterium
CAGCATTTTAGACAAGTTCATGAGCATCGGGCTCCTTATCCTCGTCATCCTCTTCCAGGAGCAGATTAAGCGATTCCTCGTCGCTATCGGCTCGCACCGCAGATGGAATTTCCTCAAAAAACTTTTCAAGCACAAGCGCCCTAACGACGAGGAAGAAACTAAAAATTGGGTCATGCCTGTCGTTTATGCCTGCATGAACCTCGCGCGCAGCAAGACCGGTGCACTCATCGTAATTCAGCAGGAAGTGAGCCTCGAAAATTTTGAAAATACCGGCGACATCATCGATGCCAAAATTAATTCCCGACTTATCGAAAACATTTTCTTCAAAAATTCTCCCCTCCACGACGGAGCTCTCATCATTGCCGACGACCGGATTAAGTCTGCTGGTTGCATTCTCCCCGTCAGCCACGACACTAACATCCCGCGCGCACTCGGACTCCGTCACCGCTCCGCACTCGGCATCGCACAGGAGACTGACGCCGTCGCCATCGTCGTTTCTGAAGAAACTGGCAATGTTTCTATCGCTCACAAAGGTAAACTTTTCACCAAACTTTCTTCCACCGAGCTCGAGCATCGGCTTTCTCTCGTTTAGAGCCTCTTTCACGCATAGAATAATTTGACGTTATATTATCATGTTTAACGTCAAATTTTCATTACTATGCATGAATACTGCAACTATCTTTCCATCATAAAGGACTTGAAAGACGCCATTTCCGCTCTTTCTGACAAAATCGACCGGCTCGCCGGTAAACAAGCTGATTTAGAAGTACTTATCCAACAAATAACACATTCCGGCTCGTCTCCCAAAATAAAAAATGCCTCATTTCACAGCATTCCTCAATCCTCTTTTTTCTCTTTCGCCGACTCCATCATCAGAGAACTGAAAGACAGAATGAAAATCCGAACTTCTGAGACGTATATCGCAACTATGCGCAGTTTCCGCCGTTTCAGAAACAACGCCGACATTCCAATCTCTGCTATCGACTCTTCTATTATCCAAAATTATGAAAAACACCTCCGTGACACCGGCATTTGCGACAACTCTGTCTCTTTTTACCTCCGAATCCTACGAGCTATCTACAACCGAGCCGTTGAACGTGGTCTCGCCTCACAGACTTTCCCTTTCAAACACGCATACACTGGTGTAGACAAGACGCAAAAACGCGCAATCTCTCTCACCGACATCGCTCGAATCAAGAATTTAAACCTAAAAAACGGCTCTCCCCTCGACTTTGCCCGAGACATGTTCATGTTCAGTTTCTACACGCGCGGGATGTCTTTCGTCGACATGGCATACCTCAAGAAAAACGACCTCCATTGCGGATTTTTATACTATCGCAGAAAAAAGACCGGACAAAGGCTCGCAATCCGTTGGGAACAAGACATGCAGCGTATCGCCTCAAAATATTACGACGTCCTGTCTTACCATCTCCTCCCTATTATCCGCAGAAAAGATTCCGACGAAAGACGACAGTACATCTACGCCGAACACAACGTTAATCGTAGCCTGCGCATTATTGGCGAAATGCTCGCCCTCCCCATCCCTCTCACCATGTACGTCGCGCGGCACTCCTGGGCAAGCATCGCTAAAAGCCAAAGCATTCCATTATCAATCATCAGCGAAGCTCTCGGACACAACTCTGAATCCACCACCCAAATTTACCTCACTTCTCTCGACTCCTCCGCCCTCGACCTCGCAAACCGCAAAATAATTCTCGCCCTCAGGTAATGCAAAATCCATTCCTTTTACAAAATTATTAAAAATTATTTGCACCACTGAAATATAAACCGTAACTTTGTATAGTCGCATGGAATATACTGACTTTTGCGGCATTTTTAAGTGAATATTAACCGTTAAACTAAAAATACTTTTTAATATTTTTTTCGCTATGCTGAAGCGTTTTTTCATTTCTACTCTCGCCACCATCACCGGATTGTGGATTAGTTTCGGACTTTTTTTCGTCCTGGGCTTGATGCTAATTGGGCTTGCCGCATCTGTTGGCGAGACTGACACCGTTGACGTTAAAAACAATTCTATACTCCATCTAAGACTTTACGGTTCTGTCGTTGAGCGTTACCAGCCTTCTACGTTTATCGACGAAGTTCAGGGTAATAATGGACCCACTTTCGCCC
This sequence comes from Muribaculaceae bacterium, assembly GCA_051871335.1. Taxonomy (GTDB): domain Bacteria; phylum Bacteroidota; class Bacteroidia; order Bacteroidales; family Muribaculaceae; genus CAJUPY01. The sequence continues at coordinate 2,134 of JBJECS010000286.1, forward strand.
TCGACGAGGCTGTCGCTGCAATCAAATATGCCGCAGACGACAACAAATTTGAAGGTATTTACCTGGAATGTGACGGACTTTCCGCCGCTCCGGCTTCGCTCGCTGAAATTAAGCAGGCTTTGGATTATTTCAAGGCTTCTGGCAAATGGATTGTCGCCTATTCAGACAATTACCTCCAGGGCGACTACTACCTCGCCGCTTGTGCAGACAAGGTCATGGTAAACCCTATCGGCAGAATTGACATTCATGGTCTTTCTGCTACTACTCTATATTTCAAGGACTTACTCGACAAACTTGGCGTTGAAGCCCAGATTTTCAAAGTTGGTACTTACAAGAGCGCTGTTGAGCCGTTCATGATTTCTTCTATGAGCGACGCTAACCGTGAGCAGCAAGTGGCTTACCTGGGCTCTATTTGGGACTATACTATTTCTGCAATCGCAGCAGACCGAAATATCGCTAAGGCTTATGTTAACCAAAACGCTGACTCTCTCCTCGCATTTGAATCTGCAGATGAAGCTGTAAACCGCAGATTTGCAGACATTTGCGCTTACAAGCACCAGGCTAAGGAAGAACTCATGAGCCGAGTAGGCGTTGATGACGAAGACGAGCTTCAGCTTATCTCTCCTCGCCAGCTCTGCGCTTCCGTTGATATGCCTCACTCCAAAGACAACAAAAACAAAATCGCAGTCCTTTACGCTTACGGCGACATCGTAGACTCCGGTTCTGAAGGAATTGTTGGTCCCAAAGTTGTTAAACAAATTGAAGAAATCACTGAAGACGACAATATTGGTGGACTCGTTTTCCGAGTAAACTCAGGCGGTGGCTCCGCTTTCGCTTCTGAGCAGATTTGGGAAGCTCTCGAAAGATTTAAGGCTACAGGAAGACCGCTGTACGTTTCTATGGGTGACTATGCTGCTTCCGGTGGTTACTACATCTCTTGCGGCGCTGACTCTATCTTCGCTATGCCTACAACTCTCACCGGCAGCATCGGTATTTTCGGCATAATCCCTTGCGTCGAAAAGACTATGAAAGAAAAGCTCGGCATAAATCCACAGTCTGTCGCTACTAACGAAAACGCCGGATTCTCCCTCATGCAGAGTTTTACGCCACAGCAGCGTAAGCAATTTCAGAAAAATGTTGAGCGCGGTTACGAGACTTTCACCGGACGATGCGCTGACGGTAGAGGTATGACTAAAGACGACATTAAGGCTATCGCTGAAGGTCGCGTTTGGGTTGGCTCAACAGCTCTTCAGCTCGGACTCATCGACGGCTTCGCTTCTCTCGACGACGTCATCGCTAAAATGGCTGATACACTCCTCTATAGCGACTATCAGGTCGTTGCTTATCCCAAACTCAAGACCGACTTCTGGGAAACTTGGGAAGAGATGAAAGAAGACCAGGTCAACGCAGCTCTTAAAGAACAGCTCGGAGATAACTATATGATTTACAAGCAAATACGCGAACTGCAAAACATGAATCCTATGCAGTGCCGTATGGATAAAGTTATCATTAAGTAACTCACACTCACCACTTTAAGCACTCTTTTAAGCATTTTATCAACCCTCAATACGCTTTTTTCCTCTCCCCTTAATGGCAAGAAACAAAATAGCAGAAGCTCTCTTATTATACCCCGCATCATTCCTCTACGGGATTGGTGTAGGCATTCGCAATATGCTATTTTCCATAGGATGGCTGAAATCTCAAAAGTTTGACATCCCCGTCATTTGCGTTGGGAACATTGCAGTAGGTGGTACTGGCAAAACTCCTCATACAGAGCATATTATAGACATCCTTAAGTCTAAATACTCAGTCGGTGTGCTTAGCCGAGGATATGGAAGAAAGACTAAAGGCTTCATATACATCGACAAAAACGCAACCCCTGATACCGTCGGCGACGAGCCTTTCCAGATGTATCGCAAATTTGGCGCCCACGTCATGTTTGCTGTCTGCGAAAAGCGCACCGAGGGAATACGCAGAATGAGGGAAATAAGCCCCGGTCTACAAGTCATCGTCCTCGACGACGCTTTCCAGCACCAATACGTCAAGCCTTCGCTCTCAATCGTCCTCACCGAGTTTAACCGCCCCGTGTTTTACGACCGCCTTATGCCAGTAGGAAGGCTGCGTGAGCCTATGTCTGCGCTAAACCGCTGCGACGCCGTTATTGTCACTAAATGCCCACCAAAGCTCAAGCCTATCGAATACAGAATTTTTGCTGATAAACTAAACCTATTCCCTTATCAGCAACTATTTTTCTCTCACTTCGTCTATGGCTCGCCTAAGCCGCTTTTCCCCTCCGCTGCAAACTCAAATTTCACAGTTGAGGGCCTGACTGCCGACGACACAGTTTTATCACTGACGGGTGTGGCTAATCCGCGCCCATTCCTCAGCTATCTGCGCAAGCTAAAGGCACTTGTAAAGGCTAAAACTTACGGTGACCATCACGATTTCTCCACTGAAGACTTCAATACTATACTCCGTATTTACAAAAATCTCCCCGGGAAACGCCGATTCATCCTCACTACGGAAAAAGACGCCGTAAAAATCATGAACAGCGAAAATTTCCCCGCAGCACTGAAGCCTTACATCTTCTTTGTCCCTATCAGCATCAGCATTGAAAACAACGAAAGTGGCTCTTTCGCTGAATTTATCGTCAGTCACATGACAAAAAAAATGTAATCTCGATGTTTGCGGTTATGAAGAAATTTTCATAACTTTGTATGATAAATAAAATTTGTTGAAAATAATAATTTAACGCTTAAAACTAATAATCAATGTTAGAACAAATTAACCAAACCGCCGATTTCCTCCGCTCTCGCGTTATCGGCGATATGCCTAAGTTAGCAATCATTCTCGGTACTGGTCTTGGACCTATCGCAGACCTTATCGAAGAAAAACAGGTCATCCCATATTCTGAAATCCCTAATTTCCCTATCTCTACCGTTGAAGGCCACGCAGGTTGCCTGATATTCGGAGTAATGGGTGGCAAGCGCGTTATGGCTATGCAAGGTCGTTTCCACTACTACGAAGGTTACGACATGAAGCAAGTCACTTTCCCTGTCCGCGTTATGCGCGCGCTCGGTGTGGAGACTCTCTTCGTTTCTAACGCTGCTGGTGGTATGAACAAAGGCTTCAAGGTTGGCGACGTTATGGTTATTACTGACCATATAAACCTTTTCCCGGAAAACCCTCTCCGCGGCAAAAATTACAAAGAGCTTGGCGAGCGTTTCCCTGCCATGACCGAAGCTTATTGCCACGATTATGTCGCTCTCGCCGACAAAATCGCTGAAGAAAAAGGAATCCGCCTTGTGCACGGTGTTTATGTTGGCACTACAGGCCCTACTTTCGAGACTCCTGCTGAATATGAATACTTCCGCGTTATCGGTGGTGACGCCGTCGGTATGTCTACTGTGCCTGAAGTCATTGTTGCTAACCACGCTGGTATGAAAGTATTCGGTATCTCTGTTATCACTGACCTCGGTGGCAAGGACATCACTTACGTCCCTACTCACGAAGAAGTACAGCAAGCTGCTATCACTGCACAGCCTGTCACTGTTGCCATCATGAGCGAAATGGTCGCAAGAGTATAATTTTTCCACCTTACATTAGCCACGATGTGCATTTTATGGTACATCGTGGTTTCTATTATTCTGAAGGACGTGATTGTCACGCCATTATTATTCGTTTTTTAACTCATTTTCATTGACATGGAAGAAAAACTGACAGAAATTTCCACCCTCGGCGAATTTGGACTCATCGACCACGTGACTAAGGGTATTGAACTGAAAAACAGCAGCACTATCCGAGGTGTCGGCGACGACTGTGCCCAATTACATTATCCTGATACTGAAATACTTGTCACCACCGACTTGCTACTCGAAAACATTCACTTCGACCTTACTTACGTCCCCCTTAAACACCTTGGATACAAAGCCGTTGTAGTTAACCTGTCAGATATTTACGCCATGAACGGCACGCCACGACAAATCACCGTATCACTCGGAATTTCCAAGCGTTTCGCCGTTGAACACATCGAGCAGCTTTACGACGGTATCCGTCTCGCCTGCGATGTTTATGGAGTAGACCTCGTTGGAGGTGACACAACTTCCTCCCGCCAGGGTCTCGTCATTTCCATCACCGCTATCGGAGATGCCCCTAAAGATGAAGTCGTATCACGATACGGCGCTCACGCAAACGACCTCGTGTGCGTTTCCGGTGACCTCGGCGCCGCATATATGGGGCTACAGCTACTCGAACGAGAGAAAGTCGCATCTGCAGGCAACAAAGACTTCACACCCGATTTTTCAGGAAAAGAATACATTATCGAACGGCAACTAAAGCCGGAAGCTCGAAAAGACATCATTCAGAGCCTAAGAAACGCCGGAATTGTACCAACTTCCATGATTGACATCTCTGACGGACTTTCATCTGAACTCCTTCACATCTGCCACAAAAGCCATGTAGGTTGCAGAATTTACGAAGACCGTATCCCTATCGACTATCAGACTGCTGTCATGGCGGAAGAACTAAACATGAACCTCGTTACTGCCGCGCTGAACGGCGGTGAAGACTACGAACTTCTCTTCACTGTCCCCCTGCACCAACACGAGCAGGTTGAGGCTATACCGGGCATTAAAATCATCGGACACATCACCGACGAATCGCTCGGATACGCTATGATTACTCGAGACGGACAGGAAATCCCTCTCCGCGCTCAGGGTTTCAACCACATGCAATAATACAAAAACCCTTTCACACATAGAAAACAAACCGCCCGAGCTTTCACCCGGGCGGTTATTTTATCTCTATTCTTGAATTACCTGTGCGCCGGACGCAAAAGGTCATTCACAGTCTTCACAGGATTGAATGTTTCTGCCGGAACCTCCACAAACACCGTGTTCCAGTCACTCATTGCGCCATTCCACAGACCCGGCAATTCAAGTGCCTTCAGGTCTTTGCCATGAAGCGATTTAGACGAGATAAAGCCCGTGTCAGGGTCTACATATTTGAGCAAGTCAAACTTCTTCCCCTCTACATCGTCAATATAGCAAACAAGGTCTACCGGATTGAAGTGAGAGGATGTTGCCACCATTTCTTTATACGCCTCATTTGCAGGGTCTATCTGAGTAGATTCCAGGATTTGAGGCGAAGAAGACCCGTCGCGGTTATATGCGATATAAGGGCCACCACCTGGTTCACCCTCATTACGCACCATACCGCACACACGGATAGGACGATTTAGCTTCGCCTTGATATAAAGAGCAAGCTCTGAGTCTTCCATGTGCTTCATTTTTTCGTCGCGCACGCAAAGTTCATCGTGTAGGAACGCAATCATGCGGCGAAGGTCTTCTATATCATACTTTCCGGTATTGAGCATATCAAGGTATAGCGCAATACGGTCGTGGATTTCTATAAGTCGGCCGGCAAGTACTTTCTTGTAGCGTAGGGTTGGAGCACGGTGAGCGTCAGGAACTACATTGTCGATATTCTTAATGAACACCACAGGTGTCTGAATATCGTTAAGGTTCTGAATAAGAGCGCCATGACCACCGGGGCGGAACAGAAGCTCGCCATTTTCGCGGAATGGTGTGCCATCAAGGTTTACGGCGATAGTATCTGTTGATGGCTTTTGCTCAGACATTGAGATGTCGTATTTTACACCTAACTTTTTCTCCATCGCAGGCACCACAGCAGCGAGTTTTGAAGCGAAAAGTTGGCGATGGTTTGTAGATACTGTGAAGTGCAGGCGTACTGTGCCATCCGCTGATGTTGCATACTGCGCTCCCTCCACGAGTTGCTCCTCGATAGCTGTGCGAGTAGTGTCACCGTATGCATGGAATGTAAGAAGTCCCTTCGGCAAATTTCCATAATTCATGCCCTCAGGCTTTACGATTGCACCTATCACCTTGCGGCTCTCTCCCTTCGCAATTAGTGAATCAACGCATTCACCATATAGCCTTTCGCATGTTGCTTCAAGCTCCGGGAAAAATGCTATTTCATGTATACCCTTCAACAACTTATCCACGTCGCTCCCCGGCTTCGGTGTGTCCGTATCGCCATCTACAAAGGCAAACAGAGCCTTGAACATGCGGGATGCCGCTCCCGACGCCGGCACAAACTTTGTCACCTTGCCATTATCTGACAGATATTGGTGCCAACGTGCTATTGCCTGCTCCTCCTCTTCTGTTGATAGTGCGAAGATTGACTTCCCCAGCTTTGCGCTGTCTGATAGACGCAGATATGGGAAACCGGTCACAAAACGCTCAAGTTGGTCTTTTACTTGTTCTTGTGATATGCCTTTTGAGGCTAATTGTTTAAGGTCTTCGTTAGTGAACATATAATAGTAGATTTTTTGGTTATTCCTTTTGCAAAGATATAGATTTTTCCCGATAATAACCATAATTTTTGATATAAATTTATGTAATTTTTTCTCTATCTGAAAAATTAGACTTAACTTTGTAAATATAAATGAAATATTTGCATCATGAATATATACAACACTAAACAGATTGCGGCTATACACCGTAAAATGCTGGAGAAAACAGGCAGAAACGACCGTGACCTGCTCATCAGCATTGCCGACCAGGTGGCATGCGAGATTGCCGAAAGATGGGATAGCAGAAAGCCCCTTATGGTGTTTGCCGGACCGGGCAAAAAGGGTGCTGCCGCTCTCTCCGTGGCTTATATCCTTGCCGACAGCCGTGGTTTTAAGACGGAAGTGTATATCGTTAACCGGGGTGGTGACCAGCTCTGCGAAGACACTGCTTTTTTCCGTGATGAACTCTTAAACAACGTAAAATATGGCGTTAAAGTGACTGAATTTATCAAGGAAATCACTCTCCCCATCATCAAACCTAATTACCTCGTTATCGACGGACTTTTCGGTCCGGAAGAAAGCGATGCCGTACAGGGTGGACTAAAAAACCTCATCGACACCATAAATCGCGCGTCTAACGACGGTGCCACTACCATCTCTATTGAAAACCCTTCTGGACTACCCGGTGACCTCACGGAAAACATCATAAACAGCAACTGCATTAGTGCTGACTTCACATTTGCAATTCATCGGCAATATCCCACATTTTTCCTCGACGACGTCGCTGAAGTACTTGGCGAAGTTGTAGTCCTCGACGTTGGCTTGCCGGAACTCACCAAAGAAGACGGACAAGACTGCAACATCCGTTTGATTGACGAAATGGATGTTCACGCACTGCTATTCCGCCGCCCGCTGAATGTCTGCAAAGCAGACTTCGGAAACGGACTCATTATTGCAGGACAATATGGTATGATTGGTGCCGCTATTCTCTCCGCTCGCGGTGCTCTCCGCTCCGGTATTGGGAAACTCACCGTTATGGCGCCACGTTGCGCATTTTCTGTCTTGCAGACTGCTGTGCCGGAAGCCCTTTTCAGAGCCGGAAAACACGACTTTTTCATTAACGACTTAGAGATAGGCGACAAACCGGGCTCACGCACCCGTTACGACTCCATCGCTATCGGCCCCGGTATTGGCACTCACGAAGATACTGTTAAAGCACTTGAATTATTTCTCACTAAATATCCCGAGCAGCCTCTCGTGCTTGATGCTGATGCGCTAAACTGCATCTCCACATGCCCCAGACTGCTAAACCTTCTCCCTAAACACTGCGTTATAACGCCACACAAGGGGGAATTTGACAGACTTTTTGGTGCACACTCTTCAGACCGCGAAAGATTGCTCAAAGCTGTTGAAGCTGCGCGACAATGCAAGATTATTATCGTGCTGAAAGGACACCACTCCGCTATCGTGCTCCCTAATGGCAAAATTTTCATCTCCTCAAACGGCACTCCTGCCATGGCCACTGCCGGCTCAGGCGACGTATTGACCGGTATGATTATGTCTTTTCTCGCACAGGGCTACAACACTCTCAAGTCCGCTGTCTTGGCAGCATACCTTCATGGAGAGGCGGGAAAACTCGCGGAGGAAATTCATGGCACTTACGGCGTAACTGCCTCAGACATAGCAGATAACATTGGCAAAGCTATAAAGAATTACTTACGTTAAGCAATTTTGAAAATATGAAGCGACTTTTCACCTTTGCTCTCGCTGCTGCATCTCTCTTCGCTGCCGGAGCACAGACCACACAGAAAATCACCGCCACTAAGGCTAATGAATACGGGATTGTCTATACCCTGCCCAATACGGTGCTGGATATAACCATCGAAACTGAAACTACCGTCAAAGAGCCGGGAGAATTTTTCAAGTATGCAAAAAAATATCTCAATGTTGATAATCCAATAGACAAAAAATCGGTGAACACCACCGTCAAGAGCGTCACTGTCAATTCTCGCGGTGTCGCAAACCCGGAGGAGAGATATATCGTCACTTTCAAGCCCGGAGTTTCACCTTTCGTAGTGATAAACAGCGAGAATTTGCCTCTTGCTATCAACTCAGAAAAATTCCTGAAGCAAACTGAAATAGAGCTGCCTACTCCACAAAAAGCCGAGCCTACACCGCTACAGACTTCTGCGGCACAGCAGGTTATATCTGAAGAAATGCTTCAGAGTCAATCTTCCGCAAAGCGCGCAGAACTTGCAGCCGCACAGATTTATCAGTTACGGCAATACCGCTCTGAATTGCTCACTGGGCAGAGCGATGCAATGCCACCTGACGGTAATGCACTGAAAATAGTCCTTGACAACATCAATGCACAGGAAGCGGCGCTCGTAGCTATGTTTGTGGGTACAACACAGACTTATACCGACGTGAAATCAATGACTTACACGCCTGAAGAAGAAGTGACCGACGAGATTATCGCTCGCGTTTCCGCCATTGATGGCATCGTTGCAGCCGACGACCTTTCAGGCGCTCCACTGACGTTGACAATGAAAATTACTGAACGTGGCGAAATGCCTACCGACGAGAAAGGTATCACTGTACCTTTCCCCAAAAACGGATTTGCATACCGCATCCCCGGCAAAATTGAAGTCGCCATCAAATATGATGGTGATGAACTTTTCCGCAGCCAATTCCGCACCGCACAGTTTGGCGTCACTTACGGACTGAACCCCAACTCTTTCACTGACAAGAAAGAGCCTATTTACCTCATCTTTGACCCCGTAACCGGTGCCGCCGCTGAAATTGGCGCTGCACAGTAAAAAGACAACATACAATAAAGCGTGGCTTCACCAAGTCACGCTTTATTGTATTTGTGAGTGTTAATAAAAAAATTAGGGCTATCCTCACGGACTACCCTAACGGAAAGAGTGTTGGAATGAAATATATTTAGGGAATTATTGCTTTCCTGAAACTTCCATGTTGCCATCGATTTTCTTGACAAGACCCTGAAGAACCTTGCCTGGACCGAGTTCAACAAATTCTGTAGCACCTGCTGCCACCATATTGCGTACAGACTGAGTCCAGCGTACCGGAGCAGTGAGCTGCGCTATTAGGTTTGCCTTGATTTCTGCAGGGTCTGTATGCGGCTGTGCATCCACATTCTGGAATACAGGGCATACCGGCTCATGGATTTCTGTCGCTGCGATTGCCTCTGCGAGTTCTGCGCGTGCTGGCTCCATACATGGTGAGTGGAACGCACCACCTACCTTCAATGGAACTACTCGGCGTGCGCCCGCTGCGGCTAACTTCTCGCTTGCTGCGGCTACTGCCTCTACCTCACCTGAAATCACAATCTGACCCGGTGAGTTATAGTTTGCACACACTACTACACCTTCTACCTCTGCGCATACGTTCTCTACAACTTCATCCGCAAGTCCGAGAACGGCTGCCATAGTTGATGGCTTCAGCTCGCATGCTTTCTGCATTGCCATTGCACGAGCTGATACAAGGCGTAGACCATCTTCAAAGTTCAGTGCACCTGCTGCTACAAGTGCTGAAAATTCGCCAAGTGAATGACCTGCTGTCATGTCTGGCTTAAATTCTTCGCCAAGAGTCTTGGCGAGGATTACGCTATGTAAAAAGATTGCAGGCTGGGTAACTCGAGTCTGACGTAGGTCTTCATCTGTCCCTGCAAACATTAAGTCTGTAATTCTGAAACCTAAAATGTCATTAGCTTTCTCAAACATCTCATGAGCTACAGCATTGTTGTCGTATAGGTCTTTACCCATACCTACAAACTGCGCGCCCTGGCCTGGAAATACAAATGCTTTCATTTTATCTTTTTCTTAGTAAATTGTCTTTATTTCGTTTTACGCTGCAAAGTTAATAATTATTTTTTAATTACGGAAAAAAATCCACAATTATTTTTCATTGATTTTCAATTTTTGCAACACAAAACAAAACAGCAACTCATTATATACTTAAATTACAGCGTATTACTCAATGCCTCCGCCAAAGCATCAAATGCCGCCTCGTCTGCCTGATTGTAGGCAGAACGAATTGTCACTACCGGCTCTATAAGTGTCAAATCTTTCATTTCGCTGATTGCCTCCTTCATAGCTTTCGCCGCACAAGGTGCCCATGTTCCATTCTCAAGTATTCCCACGCGGCGCTTCTGATAGTTTTTGTGCTTCAGGCGAGAGAGGAAAATGTCCATCGGAGTAAACACCCCACCGTCGTAGCTCGACGCCGCAAGCAAAAGACGGTCATAGCGGAACGCATCCTCCACCGCCTCTGCTATATCTTCTCTTGTGATGTCGCTGAAAGCAACTTTCACTCCTCGTTCACGCAATTTTTCGGCAAGTAGTTCCGCTGCCTTTAGAGTATGACCATGTATTGACGCCACTGCTATGAACACGCCTTTATCTTCCGGCTCATAGCTGCTCCATGTGTTGTATTTATCTATATAATAGCCCAGATTTTCTTTGAGCACCGGTCCATGGAGCGGCGCTATGGCATTCACCGGCAAATTTGCCACTTTCTTTAACAGGCATTGCACTGAAGCACCGTATTTACCCACTATATTGAAATAATATCTACGCGCCTCACATGTCCAGTCGTCGGCATCTGCGTCATACACGCCAAATTTCCCGAATGCATCTGCGCTAAACAGCACTTTATCAGCTTGTTCATACGCAACCATTGTTTCGGGCCAGTGAACCATCGGTGCCATGAAAAACTTTAGCGTATGTTTGCCTAACGACAGCGTGTCACCTTCTTTCACCACAACCTTCCTGTCGCTAAAATCCACATCGTTGAAAAATTGGCTCAGGAATGTGAATGTCTTGGCGTTCCCAACTATTTTCGCTTCAGGATATGCCTCGCAAAAACGCTTTACGCCCGCGCTGTGGTCCGGCTCTACATGTAAAACCACAAGATAGCTCGGCTTTCTTCCCTTAAGGCATCTGTTTACGTTATCCATCCATTCATCTACTTTCCGAACATCCACCGCATCCATCACGGCTATCTGCTCGTCGTCAATGAAATAGGAATTATATGCCATACCCTGCTCAAGTGCGTATTGGCTCTCAAACAGCCGCAGCTCCGGGTCATCAACTCCTACATAGATTATTTCATCTGAAATCCTTTTTTCGCTTGTCATATATCGTACTATTGAAAAACGTCTTGTTTAGGAGTGCAAAGTTCTCAATTTTTTACCGATAATGCAAGTAATTTAATAGAAAAATAGGGCGAACGCCATTTTTTGCGTCCGCCCTGTGAAAGATTGATATGTTATTGAGAGTTTACTTTCTGAGGTAAACTTTCTTTCCGTTGATTACATAAATACCACTGCGCAGATTGCGTATATCTGCCGCTGTGCCATTCTTTACAACCTGTACACCATCTACTGTGTAAACGTTGATTGCTCCATCTTTACCTGCGTAGATAAGTTCTAAGCCGCTATCCTTAACTTCCCATGTAAATACAAGGGCATTTGCATTGAGATAGTACTCCATATAGTCGTATGTATAAGTGGTGTATTCTGCCGGTACTGTGAGAGTATATACTCCTTCTTCCGTAAATCCACCATTATACTGGCTGAGCTCAAACGCAAGCTGATTCATACCTGCGCCGTAGTTCTTAACCATAGACACGTCTTTGCCTGTACCGTCAGGTAGTGTGAGGGTTGGCACATCGCTGCCGGCATAGCTGTAGTTCCAGTCTGTAGACATACAGTCTGTGTATGTAAGCACTACATCTCCAAGCTTATCAATATATGAGCCGCTTTCAGGGTCTGAAACAACTTCAAGTTCCGGAGCCGGTGCAAGGATTGTGTACTTGAATTTAAAGTCTGACTCACTTGGTGCGCCATATTCAAAGTTTACAGAACCCGCTGGCAATGTAAGTACATAGTCTCCCGGCTCGGTGAGCTCGTCGGTTAGGCTGATGTGAAGACCGTTTTCTGCCTCTCCCCATGCAAGATTTGCATCGGTCATTGTCAGTGTTTCGCCACTTGGCAGTTGTACGGTTGGATAGCCACTGCCCCAGCCTGCTTCTGTATGGTCGTTGAATGTGATTTCAAATTCCTTGAGACTTTCTACTGTCCCTGTAGCAGGGGTGATGGTGATATTTTCTTTAACACTGATTGTGTAGTGGAACTGCATATCGTATGTATTGACTCCGCCATCGATATTGAGGCATCCGGTTGGTATCGTGAATACATATTCTCCAGGTGCGCTATATTCTTCCGGCAGATATGCTACAACCTCGTTATATCCTACGCCCCATGTAGTATTTGTGACATTTACAACGTCACCACTTGGCAGTGTAATTGTTGGATTGCCTGAGCCCCACATTACATCTGTGCGGTCCGGGAATGTCAGATAGAGCCGATAGAGGCTTTCAACCTCACCTTCTTCAGGGCTGATTACCACATTCTCAAGCGTTACAACCTGATATTCAAATACTATTTCCTTGTCATTTGCATCTGAGTCACCGAGCATTACAGTTCCTGCCGGGAAGACGAGGCGGTATGTGCCCTCTGTGGCCACCTCTTCATTAAGGTGCAGATATATCATATTCCACACATCCCAGTTTACGTCAAGGTTAGTGTCCTGATTGAGTGTCTGCAATACGTTTCCTTCACCATCCTCGAGGCGTGGGAATGCACTCCAGCTCCACCCTGCCGATTCGTAGTCGTTGAATGTGATTTCAAAGTCCTTAAGGCTGCCTACAGGACCCGGAACAGGGCTGATTGAAATGTTGTATGAAGGCACTGTGCCGTCATCAACAGTCACTGTGTATGAGAATGAACGGTTGCTCATCAGTCCGAAGCCTGTGCCGCTACCTCCTACGTTGAAGAATGCTTCAGGTACTACTATTGTATACACGCCACCGGCTGTAATTTCATTTGTTAGCGGTACGATTACCTTTGTTGAATAGTCTGCTGCGCCTTCAACAACGCCCTGGATATTCTCATTGTCTGAAGTTGCTACAAGTTCGCGTAGCTTGTTATATACCTCTATCTTGTAGCCATAGTATGTATATGCCAGACCGGTAGGATATGAGAATGTGAGAGATGATAATGTTTCCACTGTCGCATCTTCTGCCGGGTCTACAATTTCCGGAACAGGCAGGTTGTATTTTGCATCAAAGTTTATTGTGAAGAATGCGTTTTCTTCCTCTCCATTATTTCCTTGAAGGATTCTGCCTTCCATATCCTTTACCTGTACACTCACTTTGAATGAATCATACTGAGTAAGTACAATTGAAGGAATTGTAAATGTTGCCTCTATATTGTCATCGCTCATAGCGACGCCGCAATCCTGTGTCGCTCCTTGACCCAAGATAGCAAATGCCTGAGCTATCTGTACCGGACCACTGAATGTGAGTTTGAAAGTATTTGCTTCAGCGCTCTGAAGGTCATAGTCAGGGTCGTTATTAGGATAGTTCAATACGCTCGGGTCTATAAGTTTCACTGAGCTGTACTGATATTCCTGGCATGCTCCCTTGATTACTATCGCTGTTGAGTCTACATAGCTGGACTTGTCATTATAGAAGTCTGAATTTGTACTGTATGCTTTCAGGGTGATTGCATAATCATTACCTTGATACAGCTTATAGTCTCTAGGCAACCAGAAGCTCCAGTGACCTTCTGATGTCTTGCTTGTTGTCTCATAGAAGCTCTTTACGATATCGCCTGTTGTAAGGTTGTCTATCTGGTAAACCATGCAGCCTACTACGTCATCTACAGACGTTGAAACTTCAAGGTATGATTCTGCAACTAACTTCTCAAGTGACTCTACTGTCAGCAGGTCTGCGAGTTCTCCGGTGATTTCCGTTTCATCCGCATTCTTTGTAACCATCTTTGCGGATGTAACCGTCATTGCTGAAGACTCTACACCTGCTGTAGTGTATGTTGCTGTGATTTCTGCTGAATGGTCAAGACCATCAGGAGCCTCAAGGTTATATGGTGATACTATCACCTGAGTGTCTGCGTCGCGTGCAAAGCTTGGCACCGGCACTGTCAGTGTCACTGAATTGTCTGCCTCTGTCTCCACCTTGGTGATATTGTCGTTCATCACCTGTGCCACCTTGGCTTCTCCTCCTGAAACGTATGCAAACTGCACACCGTCGTACGCAAGCTTGCCTCCTGTTTCCTGATACCAGATTTCTATGCTGCTCACTCCATCTATTGAGCCTGAACCCGGTGTAAATTCGCTCGCCAGGCTGTATGAAACTTCCTGATATGCGTATGATACAGTAAAGCTACCTATTGAACCTGAGCCTTCGCTATATACCGGATTGCCCGCTGCATCTTTCACACCTGAAAGATGTACGGCGATTGTCTCAAACTGTGCTGCCTCATCTTCTGTTGCCATTGGGAGCATATCTACCGCACGGCGAAGCTTACCGCGCACATCGATTGCTATCATCTGGTCTCCAAAGAATTTTACCTGAAGTGGCTCAACATAGCTTAGGTTTTCATACTCAATATTACCGAACTCAAGGTATGCGCTGATTTCAGCTGATGTGTCAAGTGCTCCGTCAAAGTTAAACTGGATTAATCCTGTGCTTGAGCTTGCAGGAAGCCATGAATAGAACACATCCATGCCTGTGCCGGGGGTGTTTACCGTAGACGTAAGCTTGACTGGCTTAGCGCCGGCTTCATATGGCAAAGTCAAATCACCAAGTGACTCTTTTCCATCTACTGTAGTCACATTCTTGAAGTCAAAGTATATATAATCTCCCTCCTCTAGCTCACCGCTTTCATACATCGGCACGATGGTTTCTTTGGCTTCTATCGAGATAAACTTACCCTGAACAGTATATTTGACAGTTTTTGTTGAGCCGTCATATAACCTCATATTGACGCCATCAACCTTTACGTCCTTGTTAAACTCAGCAGTAACATATGCACTTGCAGCATTAAGTACAGAAGTCGCCTCCGGCGTGTTGCCTACCCATTCCAATGGCGTTGGCGCACCAAAGTTCACTTTGATTGTTCCTCCATTCATGCAGAAGTTGCAATACAAATAGATAATCGTGCCTTTTGCCGTTCCGTTGGCAAATTTCACCGTTGTTGTGAATGGCGAAAAGTTACCCGTAATCGTGCCAACTTCTTGCTCCATTGCGGCATCGGAATAAGCACTAATTTGGTCGTTTGACACAATTTCAAGCACAACATTGTCTGTTGTGACATCTTCAGGTACCACAAACTGACCATAGAATGGCTTCATTGATGTGGTCTGATACTCTCCCGCGCTTTCTATCACAAGCGGGTCATCTGCCGTGAGACCACTTCCTGCAGCAAATGCCGTGTAAGCGCCTATCGCTAACACAGCCACTATCAATGCTACACGAGAGTACACCGACTTAAAAGCAGAGTAGAAATAATCTCTCATCGTAAAAAAATAATTTTTGCCTCACCGAGATTTCTCACGGATTGGCGGTTAAACATATTATTGATTTTATTTTAAACTCATTTTTCCATCTTTATCATGCCATTTGTAGAAAAGTGAAAAGAAATGCCCTTATTTTGTAGCAAATATCAATATTTTTATGCAAGAAAACTGAACACAAAAAAGCGATTATCTTACAATTTTAGACATTCTCAAAGCAATAACTACAATTTTCTCTTTTGACACTGCAAAGTTACAACTTTTTATCACTGTTTCAAAGTATTTTTGCAAAAAAATCATTTCTCCGCAATAGAAAAATTATCACTCTACAAAATTCTTCAGGTCATAAAACATCAACCTTGTATCTTCTTCCGAATCTTTATCTGTAAAAAAATCAAATCCGTTCTTTTTGTAAAAATCAATCGCAGAACCCAGCGCATCCACTGTCAAAAATCGGCAACCTAACCTCAATACTTTTGTAAATGCATATTTTATACTATCAATTATGAAAGTGCCCATGCCCTCACCAATACAATCGCTGTTGACAGCAAGGCGGCCTATCTTTACAGCAGGATAGCTACGCCTTCTTTTAGAGTTGGGTATGTTTCTATTCAGCCTATTCCACCTGTTCTTTTCTTCAGGATTAAACGTTATTTTGTCTGCCAATAGACTATAGTGGGCAACTGTGATGTCTTTCTCTGTATTCTTCTATCAGATAAGTAACCGCCATCAGCTCTTTTTGGAAAAACTTTGCGTCTTCAAAAAGAAAACCATTCAAATCACTTTCAGTGCATTCAAATGGTTTTATCGTTGTATCTTGCGATAGTTGTGTATCTGCCTTAGATTTTTTTAAATTCATCACCACTGGAAATTACTGATTGATTTCATCATTTCGTAAGCTTTTTTTTGCTCGTTCTTTCTCTTCTTCAGACACATGACGCCGTTTCGATATGAGTTTCTCAAATCGAGCAGCATCTTCTCCATACAATTCCGGTGTCTCTTTTATAGGTCTCGCCATACTCTTATATATTTTCTGCAAAGTTACAATATTTTGCTATATTTTCCAAAACCTCACTCTATTTTTCCAAAAAAAATTTGCTAACTTTGCAGACATGAAACAGACAATAACTACACTACTCATATTCCTTTCAGCATTTTGTGCTACTGCTGATAACACTGTGGCAATCAGCATGATTACCACAGCGCAAGGACGACAAATCTATGAGCTGGAAGGACATGCGGCAATGAGAATTACCGTTGGAGACAGCATCGACTATGTAATCAACTGGGGGCTTTTTGATTTCTCCGCTCCTAATTTTGTGGGGCGCTTCGTATCCGGCGAAACCGACTATATGTGCGGCGCTGTCCCCACCGATTATTTTCTCAACTCCTACAAAGCAGAGGGGCGGACTGTTTACGAGCAGAAACTCGACATTCCGCAAGACGTGGCGCGGAAGATTTTGGACTTGGTCAATAAAAACCTAACACCTCCAAACAACGTCTATCGATACAACTACATAAAAAACAACTGCGCAACACAACCCATGGACATCGTAGAGAAAGCTCTCGGGCAAAAACTTGCGTATCAAGACTATATGCCGGAAATTTCCACTTACCGACAGGCTATGGATTACTATCACCAAAACTACCCTTGGTATCAGTTCGGCATCGACATTGCCCTTGGCTGCGGAATCGACCACCAAATTTCGCCTCGCGAAAAAGTTTTCGCTCCCACCATGCTCACTCACCTACTCTCGTCAGCGACTTATACTATAGACGGGAAGCAAAAGAAAATTGTCAGCACCACCGTAATCTATGGCGATGAAAATGCCGACATCACTTGCTCCCCCACCCCTTGGCGACAGTCGCCAATGTGCGTCGCAATCGTAATCCTCGCCCTCGCAGCTATCGTAACAGTCTATGATTTAAGGAGAAAAACAGTCAGTCTATGGCTGGACACTATCATTTATGTCCCCGTCATTCTCTGCTCGCTCCTCCTCACTTTTCTAATCTTCAAATCAACACACGAAGCCACATCTCCAAACTTTAATTACCTGTGGTTAAGCCCGGTGAGCATTGCAATTTTGCCACTAATGTGGATAAATAAGTCAAAAATGTTGGCAGTCTCGCCTATTTTGCTTAACTTTGTGTGCTTAATTGCGTATCTCATAGTGATTTCCATAGGCATTCAGACAGCTAACCCCGCATTCCCGCCTATCGTAATCGCCTTATTGTTACGCAGTTACACATATTTACACATAGCCCGATGGCAAAGAAAAAACAAAAACTGACCCGCAATATCGTTAGCCTCATATTAGCCACTATGGCTACTGTGACGCTTTCAGCACAGCCCGCAGGAAGACCCTCGCTGGTTGTGAATATTGTTGTAGATGGGCTGTCGCTGGACTATATTAACCTGCTCAAAGACCAATTTACCGACGGGGGACTGCAACGGATAATGCGAGACGGAGTGACAATCACAGACCTCAACTTCGGCTCTGTACTCGACCCCGCCGCTTCCACCGCAATTATTCAGACTGGTGCAAGCCCGGCCATGAACGGCGTAGCATCATCCTTGGTTTACGACCGGGCAAGCCGACGCACACTTTCGTTTTTCATCGACTCTTCAACACTCGGAAATTTCACAAACGAAACTTACTCTCCCCGAGCCCTCCGCGTCTCCACAATCGGTGATGAGCTGAGAATTGCCTCACAGGGACTTAACCACGTCTATTCTATATGCCCTGACGCAGCGCAAGCCATCATAATGGCAGGACACAAAGGCAACAGCGCATTCTGGATTGACAACACTACCGGCAAATGGGCTACCTCCACTTACTACAAAGACGCGCCTTACACTATACAGACGCGAAACCGTATGCAGCCACTGGACATGAGGCTGGACACAATGGCATGGAAGTCCGCCCTCAGCCCGGAGTTATACCCGGACCTGCCAAACTATAAGAAACTATACTCTTTCCGCCACACATTCTATCGTACTGACCCACAGAGAATTGTCCACTATAAGAATACTCCACTCGTAAACACGGAAGTGACCTCCATTGCAAGTGACTATATAAAGTCGCTCAGCTTGGGCAAAGGTGAAAACATCGACATGCTAAACCTTAGCTACACTGTCACCCCATTCATCTATGGCGACGACCATGACAACAGAATGGAGCAAATGGACAGCTACATTAGGCTCGACAGAGAAATTAAGAGCCTTATCACAGCCATAGACACAAACGGGCCGGGAATGGACCGCACTATGATTGTAATTACCGGGCTTCCGAGCAACGTCACAAGGCGTCGTAGCAAAGAAAACGAGTGGGACACTCCGGCGGGAGAATTTTCTCCACGAAAAGCCATTTCACTGCTAAATATTTATTTAATAGCTATTTACGGCAACGGAGAATGGGTTATCGGTTACGACCAGAACCAGTTTTATCTAAACCACGAGCTAATAAAGCAGCGTGATATAGACCTTGCGGCAATTCGCTCTGAGTCTGCACGTTTCCTCAATCGGATGGCTGGCATTTCCGAGGCACAGACAATCGACGACATCATTGCAGAACGAATTGGAGAGACAGCAACTCCTCCACGACGTAACATAAATCAGGATTTTGCCGCAGACATATACATCTCCACCTTCCCCGGATGGGACATCGTGGACGACGGTACTGTATCTCCTAATCCTGACATCTACCCGAAAATTCAGCGACAGACCGCGCCTATCGCACCCGCCTTCATCCTTGCTCCGAATATTAAAAGCAAGACTATAACCGGTGCTGTAGACCCGCGTGCCATTGCGCCTACTATCACATCTATCTTGCGTATCCGCTCGCCAAATGCGGCTACTCAGCCCCCTCTCCGACTCGACTTCAAATAAATTCAATCAAGACAACAATAAAATTTCAATATACAATATGTCATTCCTCAGTTTCTTAGGCAAACTCTTTGGTAACAAGTCTGAAAAAGACCTCAAGGAAATTCAGCCTATTCTGGACAAAATTCTCGCCGAAGAACCTGCTCTCGGCGCGCTCAGCAACGACGAACTGCGCGACAAAATCACTCAAATCCGCTTTGGCATTAAGAGTGCCATTACAGACAATGAGGCTAAAGTCGCTGAGCTAAAAGTTAAAATCGAAGAAACCCCGGTGGAAAAACGCCAGCCACTTTGGGACGAAATAGATAAGCTCGAAAAGGAAATCATCGAGACTATAGACAGAAAGCTCGACGAGGCACTCCCTGTAGTTTTCGCAGCTATACGTGAGACGGCTCGCCGCTTTGCCGCTAACGAAACCATTGAAGTTACTGCTACCGACATGGACCGCGACCTCGCCGCCCAGGGCAAAGACTTTGTAAGCATCGAAGGAGACAAAGCTCTTTGGAAAAATCACTGGATTGCCGGTGGTAACGAAATCACCTGGGATATGGTTCACTACAACGTCCAGCTCATCGGTGGTATCGTCCTCCACCAAGGCAAAATCGCAGAGATGGCTACCGGTGAAGGTAAGACCCTCGTTGCAACACTCCCTGTTTTCCTCCGCTCACTCTCCGGACGAGGAGTTCACGTTGTCACCGTAAACGACTACCTTGCAAAACGTGACTCTGAGTGGATGGGACCTCTGTATATGTTCCATGGTTCAACCGTTGACTGCATTGACAAGCACGAACCTAATACACTTGAACGCCGACGCGCTTACGAGTGCGACATCACTTTCGGTACTAACAACGAATTTGGTTTCGACTACCTCCGCGACAACATGGCAATGAAGCCTGACGACCTCGTGCAGCGCAAGCATTACTACGCTATTGTCGATGAGGTGGACTCTGTCCTCATTGACGATGCCCGTACACCACTCATCATCTCCGGTCCTGTTGCTAAGGGCGACGACCAGCTATTCGACGAATATAAGGAAAACGTCAAGCGCGTTGTAGAGGCACAGAGAAAGCTCGTCACTCAGATTCTCTCTGAAGCAAAGACCAAAATCGCTTCCGGCGACAAAGAACAGCAAAAAGAAGGTGCAATCCTCCTTTTCCGCGCGTTCAAGGGACTCCCTAAAAACAGCGCACTCATCAAGTTCCTCAGCCAGGAGGGTATGAAAAATCTCCTCCTCGAGACCGAGGCTTATTACTTGCAAGATAATTCACGAGAAATGCCTTTCATCACAGACCCGCTATTCTTCATCATTGATGAGAAAAACCGCAGCGTAGAGCTCACTGATAAAGGTATCGACGTGCTGACCGGAGCCTCTCAAGACCCGAAATTCTTCGTTCTCCCCGACATTGCCGCAGAACTTTCCGAAATTGAGACTATTACCGACGCAGCTGAGCGTCAGCAGCGAAAAGACGACGCTATGCAAAACTATGCAATCAAGGCTGAGCGCGTACACACAGTCACACAGCTCCTCAAGGCATACACCCTCTTTGAAAAAGACGTGGAATACGTCATCGACGATAATAAAATCAAGATTGTTGACGAGCAGACAGGACGTATCATGGAAGGCCGCCGATACAGCGACGGGCTTCATCAGGCAATCGAAGCTAAGGAAGGCGTCAAGGTTGAAGCTGCTACTCAGACTTTCGCCACTATCACCCTCCAGAACTACTTCCGTATGTATCACAAACTCGCCGGTATGACCGGTACCGCAGAGACGGAAGCTGGGGAATTTTGGGATATCTACAAGCTCGACGTGGTAACTATCCCTACAAACCGTCCTATCCGACGCATCGACATGAACGACCGCGTCTATAAGACAAAACGCGAAAAATATAATGCCGTTATTGAGGAAA
Source organism: Muribaculaceae bacterium (assembly GCA_051871335.1). GTDB lineage: Bacteria > Bacteroidota > Bacteroidia > Bacteroidales > Muribaculaceae > CAJUPY01. The sequence goes on from JBJECS010000286.1 coordinate 23,644, forward strand.
TCAAACGTCTACACGAAATCGGACGTCCGGTACTCGTCGGCACTACTTCTGTTGAAATTTCCGAGCTCCTGAGCCGTATGCTCAAGATGAATCATATCGAACACCAGGTTCTCAATGCAAAGCTACACCAAAAGGAAGCCGAAATCGTAAAATTCGCAGGACGACCGGGTGCGGTAACTATCGCCACCAACATGGCTGGTCGTGGTACCGACATCAAGCTTCCGCAGGAAGTTAAAGACCTTCACGACCCGGAAATCATTGAAAAGAGCACGAAGGAAGGCATTGGCGGACTTGCCATCATCGGTACTGAGCGACATGAGTCTCGCCGTGTTGACCGTCAGCTCCGCGGACGTTCCGGACGTCAGGGAGACCCGGGCTCTTCTGTTTTCTACGTTTCATTCGAAGACCAGCTGATGCGACTCTTCGCCACAGACAGCGTCATGAAGATGCTGGACCGTCTCGGGCTTGAAGAAGGCGAACGAATTGAAGCCGGAATGGTGACTAAAGCAATCGAAAACGCACAGAAACGCGTAGAGGAAAACAACTTTGGTATCCGAAAACGACTCCTTGAATACGACGACGTGATGAACAAGCAGCGTACTTACATCTACTCTCGCCGCCGCCACGCCCTGCTTGGAGAACGCATCGAGATGGACCTGCAAAACATGCTCTACGACCTGATTGAAAACTCAGTTAAGAATTGCTTCTTCTACAGCGACCTCGAGGACGAAATGATGCGCAGCCTTACTATCGCTCTCCCGTTCACTGAAGACGAATACACCCGAATGTCTGAAGAAGACCGCATAGCTAAAATTTACGATGCAGCGGCTGAAGCTCGCGAACGTCGCAATGAACGCATCTGCGAAGTAGCCCTACCCGTCATCAAAGACTGGGTAGAGAACCGTGGAGCTACAGGACGTATACAGGTACCTATCACAGACGGGAAACGTGTATTCAGAATTATTGTAGATATTACCGAGGCTTATAAGACCGACTGCAAGTCTATTGTCAAGGAATGGCACAAGCTGCTCCTGCTCTTCTCTATCGACGAACTCTGGAAAGAACATCTCCGCGAGCTCGACCAACTACGCCAAAGCGTACAAAATGCATCTTACGAACAGAAAGACCCGCTCGTAATATACAAAATCGAGTCATTCCACCTGTTTGAGACTATGCTCAGCCAGCTTAACAGCAAAGCTATGGCAGCACTTATGCACGGACAGATTTTCGTACAGACTTCCCCACCAAGCCAGGAGGGTACTGAGCAGCGTCAGGTAAAAGTTGACAGGGCCATCGCAGACAATAAAACCGACTACTCTCGCTACAAGACCAGCAAGGAAAGCGTTCCGGGCGAAAATGCACAGCGTCAGGCTGCATCTGCTCCACAAGGAGCTCCACAGCCAAAAATGCCGACCATCGTTGGACCGAAAGTAGGTCGCAACGACCCTTGTCCTTGCGGCAGCGGCAAGAAATTCAAAAACTGTCACGGAAAAGGCATGTAATGCTGCCCATCTGCAACATATCAGGTATAAACGAAGCAGGAACAGACGAAGCCGGTCGTGGTTGTCTTGCCGGACCGGTCTTCGCAGCTGCCGTCATTGTGCCTGACGACTTTCAAAATGAGCTGATTAACGACTCTAAAAAGCTCACCGAACGACGACGCGAGCTTCTTCGCCCCATCATTGAAGCTGAAGCTATTGCTTGGGCGGTAGGCGTGGTTTCCGCACAGGAAATAGACAAAATCAATATCCTTAATGCGTCTATCCTTGCCATGCACCGCGCTCTCGACGCTCTCCCCATCCGACCTGGAGCCGTGATTGTAGATGGTAACAGATTTAAGCCATACGGCGACATCGATTGCCGCACGTTTGTCAAGGGTGACGGCAGATTTGCCAACATTGCCGCAGCTTCAATCCTCGCAAAGACTCATCGTGACGAATTTATGCGACGAATACACGATGAATACCCTATGTATCACTGGGACGTGAACAAGGGATACCCAACAAAGGCGCACCGACAGGCTATCGAGCAATTCGGTCCCTCGCCTTACCACCGAATGAGCTTCACCCTCATCGACCCGCAGCTGAAACTTTTCTAATAATAACATTAGTCATACTTATATTAACAAAACCAAAATTTTATCATGAAAAAATTCTTCATTTTTTCTGCCATAGCTACAATGCTTGGCTCTCTCTTCAGTTGCTCCGGCAACAAGGCTCAGGAAAACGCTACAGTTGAGCGTGACTCCACTTACACTTCACTCATTCAGCCTGAATGGAGCCGTAACGCTGTTATTTATGAAGTAAATTGGCGCCAAATCACAAATGAAGGCACAATCGAAGCTCTCGGCGACCAGCTCCCGAGACTCAAAGACCTCGGCGTAGACATTCTCTGGCTCATGCCAATCCACCCAATCTCTGAACTTAACCGCAAAGGCGAGCTCGGAAGCTACTACGCCGTACGCGACTACAAAGATGTCAACCCAGAACTCGGAAACATCGACTCTTTCAAGGCTTTCGTAGCAAAAGCTCACGAACTTGGATTTAAAGTTATCATAGACTGGGTTCCAAACCACACCGGTTGTGACAATGCTTGGGTTACTGAACACCCTGAATACTACGCACTTAACGAAGAAGGCAAAATGTATGGTCCTTTTGACTGGACTGACACTTACAAACTCGACTACTCAAAGCCTGAGACTCGCGCTGCTATGACAGACGCCCTCCTCTTCTGGGTAAAGGAAATCGGAATCGACGGATTCCGCTGCGACGTTGCCGGTGAAGTGCCTACAGATTTCTGGAATGAAGTGAGACCTACTCTCGACGCTGCTAAAGAAGGCGGTGTTTTCATGCTCGCCGAAGCAAGCAAGCCTGAACTTCAGAAAGAAGGCTTCAACATGGGTTACAACTGGCCTATGAAAGACCTTTTCAGCGAAATAGCCGCTACTGCAGGTCAATACACTTACACTAACAAGGAAACTGGAGAAATACGTCAATTTCCTGTTAAACACGCCGTTGCCATTGACTCTCTCCTCGCCGCTCAGGCTCAGGAATATCCAAAAGATTCATACCTGATGAACATGATTACAAATCACGACCTCAACTCTTGGGAAGGTACTGAATTTGAACGTCTTGGCAACCTTCAGGCGGCTTTTGCCGTTCTTTCTTACACTCTCCCGGGCATGCCTCTAATCTACACAGGTCAAGAAACCGGTATGAACCGCGCATTTGAGTTCTTCAAGAAAGATACAGCTCCTGAATTTGAGCCTCGCAACGAGTATTTTACATTCTATCAGAAGCTTAATGCACTCAAGCACTCACAGCCGGCACTCAAGGCAGGACTTGAAGGCGGAGAAATGGTTCGCTACGCAACAGAGTCTGACGACCTATACATTTTCTCTCGCTGCAAAGACGAGCAGCCTGTAATCGTAATGCTTAACCTTGGCAAAGACTCTGCAGAAATTAAGTACACCGCAGACGCTCCTAAAGCTTGTGACTGTCTCATCAACTATTTCACAGGTGAAGCTGAAGAATATCCTACAACTCTCGCTCCAGGCGAATATCGCATCTACGTTAAGAAATAATTCAAATTCTTGAAACAAATTAATTAGCGGGGCATCCTCCTTTTGCGGATTGCCCCGCTTTTTATACATTCATATGGCATATTTTTGCCATATGGAAAAAATTCACTACCTTTGTATTGACAAAATAATTATTAACACCGAGTGCTTGCTACCTCGTTAAAAACAAGAACAATGAAACAACCAAAGTTTACACTTACGTTTCTCCTCCTCTCCACTCTTTTCTGCATCTGTCTAATAGTATCTAACCTTGTAGAAATCAAGACAATAGATATAGGCAATTTCTTCACGATTACGGCAGGTGTGATAGTTTTCCCAATTTCTTACATAATAAACGACTGCATCGTAGAGGTATACGGCTTCCGAAAAGCACGCCTGATGATATGGCTGGGCTTTGCCGCAAACCTAATCGTATCTCTCCTCTTGCAGCTCGCTATAGAATTACCCGGCGGAGAGACATGGACTCAGCAGGAAGCTCTGAGCACAATATTCGGCGCTGTGCCACGAATAATGTTTGCCAGCTTTACGGCATTCCTCTGCGGCTCATTTGTTAACGCATACGTCATGAGTCGCATGAAACGCAGCGACGGCACTCACCATTTCTCCCTCCGCGCCATCGTTTCCACCCTCTGGGGCGAAAGCGTTGACTCGCTGATATTTTTCCCAATAGCCTTTGGCGGAGTGTTGCCATGGAGCGTAGTATTCTCGCTGATTATCACGCAGGCACTGCTTAAGACCGGATATGAGATTATTATCCTGCCTGTCACTATCCGTGTGGTAAAAGCGCTCAAGCGGATTGAGGGAGGAAACGAAGTGATTGACAAAGACATTTCATACAAATGGTGGAAAATTTTTGAACTTGAGTGATATGGCAGCAATAGACCTTACAGGAATAGAATGGGTATGGGTAGACCTTGACGACACCTTGTGGGATTTCTCGGGCAATTCCCTAATCTCACTGGCGAAAATCTACGACATGCACGATTTGCACCGATTCTACCCAACGATGGAGCAGTGGAGAAACCGTTACCTTGAGGTAAACCACTCGCTGTGGGCTCGCTATAACGTCGGAACTATTTCTAAAGACTACCTCCAGCACGAACGCTTTGCCCGTCCGCTGATAGACTGCGGAATGGACGAGAAGGATGCTTATGACTACAGCGAAGTGCTTCACACAGACTACCTCCGCTTTCTGGGACAGTGCAGTACACTCGTCCCGGGAGCGCGGACTTTGCTTGAAAACATCAAGGCGAGAGGACTTAAAATCGGCGTGTTAAGCAACGGTTTTAAGGAAGTACAGTATGACAAACTGCGCTCCGGCGGAGTGCTTGACATGATAGACTGTATAGTGCTTAGCGATGAAATCGACATCAACAAGCCGGACCACCGACTATTTGACTACGCCCTGCTCAAAGCAGGCACCACCGCCAAACAATCAATCATGATTGGAGACAATCCCGACACAGACATAAAAGGCGCGTTAAATGCCGGTTGGCACGCGGTGTTCTTTAATCGCAACAACCTCCCCATTGAATTTGGAGAAGAGGTAACCACTGTGAAAGACTTGAAGGATATTATTGCCTAATTGATTGCGTTAAACGCATATCAGCCACAATTTGCGATTTAATAGCACATAAATAGCGATGTGTGCCATAAGTTAAGTTTATGTTAAAAAGCATATTTTAGAAATAAAATTCGTATCTTTGTATCACAAAAACGAAATAAAGGATAAAAATACAGAAAAATATGCCTAAAATATACGGTGCAGTTACTATAAATGCAGAAAGATGCAAGGGTTGCGAGCTATGTGTAATAGCTTGTCCTACAAAGGTTTTGCAGTTGCAACCTAAAGAGGTGAACAATAAGGGCTACCACTATGCCACTGTTGTCAATGCTGAGGCGTGTATTGGTTGTGCGTCGTGCGCGACAGTTTGCCCGGATGCTTGCATCGAAGTGTATAAGGTCATAGAAAAGTAATTGTAACAAATTAAGACTCTCTCCCATAATATTATATGAACCAGGAAGTAAAACTGATGAAGGGTAACGAAGCCATTGCTCATGCGGCTATCCGATACGGCGTTGACGGATATTTCGGATACCCTATCACCCCTCAGTCTGAAGTACTTGAGACGCTTGAGGCGGAAATGCCGTGGGAAACCACCGGCATGGTTGTCCTTCAGGCGGAAAGCGAAATTGCATCCATAAATATGGTTTATGGCGGAGCTGCTACCGGCAAAGCTGTCATGACATCTTCCTCAAGCCCGGGTATAAGCCTGATGCAAGAGGGTATTTCATATCTCGCTGCCTCTGAGCTGCCTGCGCTGATTGTGAACGTTATGCGCGGCGGACCAGGACTCGGAACTATTCACCCATCGCAGAGCGACTATTTCCAGGCAACTAAGGGTGGCGGACACGGAGACTATCACCTCATTGTACTCGCCCCGGCTACCGTACAGGAGATGGCTGACTTTGTTGGGCTTGGCTTTGACCTCGCTTTCAAATACCGCACTCCCGCTATGATTCTCGCCGACGGTATCGTTGGGCAAATGATGGAAAAAGTGGTGTTACCGGAGCCTCGTCCTCGGCGCACTGAGGAAGAAATAGCACGCCAATGCCCCTGGGCTGCCACCGGACATTCACATGGCAGAAAGCCTAATGTAGTCACCTCTCTGGAGCTTGACTCTGCAATTATGGAGAAAAACAACGAACGCTTCCAGCTCACATACCGCGAGATTGAGAAAAACGAAGTACGATATGAGTCATATCACACTGAAGACGCCGAATACCTCATTGTAGCCTTCGGTACAGTGGCGCGTATCTGCCTCAAGGCTATTGAAGATGCTCGCGCAGAGGGCATCAAGGTCGGTCTTATACGCCCGATTACCTTATGGCCATTCCCATACGACGCTATCGCAGAGGCGGCAAAAACATGCAAGGGAATACTCGTGACAGAGCTAAATGCCGGACAGATGATAGAAGACGTAAGACTTGCTGTGGGAAGAAACATGAACGTGCGCCACTTCGGCAGAATGGGTGGTATCGTTCCTAATCCGTCTGAAATTCTCAGCGCACTTAAAAAAGAACTTATAGGAGAGTAATACGATGAAACAAGAAGATATAATTTGTCCTGAAAATCGCGTTTACGCGAAACCTCGTCTCCTAAACGATAATACAATGCACTATTGCCCGGGTTGCAGCCATGGCGTAGTACACCGCATTATCGCCGAAATCCTCGATGAAGAGGGATATGCTGATAATACCGTAGGCGTTGCGCCTGTGGGTTGTGCTGTATTTGCTTACAAATACATTGACGTCGACTGGGTTGAAGCCGCACACGGACGTGCGCCGGCACTCGCCACCGCTATCAAACGTCTTAACCCCGACCGACTTGTCTTTACATATCAGGGTGACGGTGACCTTGCCGCTATCGGCACCGGCGAAACAATCCATGCCGCTAACAGAGCTGAAAATATCACTATTATTTTCATAAACAACGGAATTTACGGTATGACCGGAGGACAAATGGCGCCTACAACTCTTGAGGGAATGAAGACCGCTACTACACCTTACGGTCGCCGCATAGACCTTAACGGATATCCACTTAATATCTCCGAGCTGCTGGCAAAACTCGATGGTACTTGCTACGTCACACGCCAGTCTGTAGATACGCCCGCTGCGGTAAAAAAAGCAAAGAAAGCTATCGCACAAGCATTTGCCAACTCTATGGCAGGGAGAGGAACGTCTGTTGTGGAAATACTCGGTACTTGCGCTTCCGGCTGGAAGATGAGTCCTCACGACGCAAACCTGTGGATGCGTGAACACATGGGAGAACATTATCAACTCGGCGACCTAAAAAATGAAGTAAAGCAATGAAACAAGAAATTATTATAGCAGGCTTTGGCGGACAAGGTGTACTCTCAATGGGAAAAATCCTCGCATACGGTGCGCTGATGAACGACCTTGAAGTGACATGGATGCCGTCTTACGGACCTGAGCAGCGCGGTGGCACCGCAAACGTCACTGTTGTGATAAGTGATACTCGAATCAGCTCACCTATTGTTGACACATACGACGTGGCAGTGATACTAAACCAGCAGAGCCTTGACAAATTTGAACACTCAGTAAAGCCCGGTGGACTGCTTATTTACGACCCTTACGGCATTCACCGAATGCCTGAGCGTAAAGACATCCGAATTATTGAGGTCAAGGCAATGGATGCCACCATCGAATATGGAAACGCTAAGAGCTACAATATGATTCTTCTCGGCTCGCTGATAAAAGTCGACCCGATTGTATCAATTGATAACGTGCTCAAAGGACTGAAAAAAGTTCTCCCTGAACGTCACCATCACCTACTCCCGGCAAATGAAAAAGCCGTGAAGATTGGCATGGAGCTCGTGAACGAATAATAGATTTTTACGAACAATCCTCACCGCATGAAATATGGCGGTGAGGATATATATTTTTTATTAGTATGATTTTAGACGCAATAGTATGGGACGTCGACCCCATAATAATTGACTCTTTCGTATCAATTCGGTGGTATGGACTGATGTTTGGCATCGGATTCCTTGTAGGCTACAAGATAGTAGAAAAAATGTTTAAAAAGGAAAGCGTGCCTGACGACTGGATAGACAAACTTTTGCTGTGGGTTCTCGGAGCCACCGTAATTGGTGCACGACTGGGACATGTATTTTTCTATGCTTGGGACCAATACAAAGACGATCCCGTAAAAATTCTTTATGTCTGGGAAGGCGGTCTTGCAAGTCACGGAGGCACTATCGCCATTATCATTGCTGTGCTCCTATTCTCTATTATCACAACAAAGCGTACACCGCTGTGGACTTTTGACCGGCTGGTGATACCTATCGCACTCGTAGGCGCGCTTATACGTTTCGGCAACCTAATGAACAGCGAAATTTTCGGACACCAGACAGACCTGCCCTGGGGATTTATGTTCATCCGCTCTGCTGAGTGGCACTACTTATACGAGGGACAAGCATGCCACCCAACGCAGATATATGAAGCACTGTGCTATCTCG
>JBJECS010000287.1:0-6559 GCA_051871335.1 Muribaculaceae bacterium
TACAGGATTGAGCCAAGCCAGGGCACTCACTGCTTCCAAAACCTTACATCTTTTGGCGTAGGATACTTCACCATAAACCCGTTCTCGAAAGACGGACTCTACGACATCGAATACCTTGATTCTCTCCCCGCCCTTTACGAGTCTGATTTCATCCGAGTTGTCCACTTTGACTCTCCTCTATTCATCGGGCTAAACGGCAGAAAAGGTGTAGGAGTCGTTATGAAACCTGAAGAATAAAGTGCTAACAAGAACTTTATTCTTCTCCGTAGCACAGGACTAAGTCATCTAAAGTCTGCCCTCGTCGGCATAGGAAAAATATTTGCCATGCCCTACAATTATGTGGTCAAGAACAGTTATATCCAATAGCTTGGCTGCTTCTACGATTTTGTGAGTTAGCGCATCATCTTGCCCCGATGGTCTGATTGCTCCGGATGGATGGTTATGAACGAGAACAATATTAGTAGAAAGCCTGTCTACAGCGGATTTCAACACCATTTTCACGTCTACAAGCGTGCTTGCCGTACCACCCTTGCTGATACATTCTGTGGAAACAATCTTACCGGCGCGGGAAATGTGAAGCACATAAAATTCCTCATGAGTTAGTAGCTCTACCTTGTCACGGATATAGTTGAAAATATGCTCTGATTGCGTAATTGTAGGGTCCTTTTCGCCGTTTTCCTGGATAGCACGCTGGCAACGTCTTCCCAGCTCTATGGATGCGGCGAGAGAGGTGGCTTTGGCGATGCCGATGCCTGAATATTTGCTGGAGAGCTCTGCTATCGTTTTTTTCGCAAGGAAATCAAGTCGGTAGTCTTGGTCTGCAAGAATTTCACGACTCATCTCTATAACTGACTTTCCACGGAGACCGCTGCCGAAAATAATCGCTAACAGCTCTGTGTCTGAAAGGCTGTCTATGCCCTTTGTAAGTGCCTTTTCACGAGGCTTGTCGTCTTCTGCAAGGTCTCTTATCATTGTATTTCTCTTTTCTATCGTCATTTGCCTTTTATTTGCTGTTATTTATATTATCTTTTTTACTGATTTTAAGGTAGTTACAATGTTATTTTCCCTTGCGCATCATAACTTCCTCGCTCACGTCACGCCCTTGACAAAATATTATCTTCTTAGTAAAGGCATATATAAAACCAATGCCATATCCTCCAAGTTGTAATATACTTGCAGGCAATGCTTTAAGAGAAATAATTAAACTGCCAGTTGAGATAAACGCAAATATCATCACTAAGATAAAATACAGGGCAAGAGGGAGCAGGAAATATGGCGAAATCAAGGCTCCACATACAAGCATCGCTATCGTAGCAATAACAAATAGTGCCGGCAATAAATGAACTAATTTCAATGAGTTAGGATACAAAAGTTTAAGTGTTACTCTTGACATTCCAAAGACATATACTTGGCGGAGAAATTTCTTAAAGTCTACACGCCGCTTATGATATACAAACGCCTCGGTAAAGAGACTGATTGTAAAGCCTGCATTTCGTATTCTCATACTCATGTCTATGTCCTCTGAAAACATCTCGCGGAACCCCCCAACTCGCTCATACACAATCCTTGAGAAGCCCATATTAAATGTCCTTGGAACAAATTTTTCAAGTGATATCTTACCACCACGTATTCCACCTGTGGTGAGGAATGAAGTCATGGTATAGTTTATGGCTTTTTGGGTGGAGGAAAAGGAATCGTGTGCTGCATCCGGCCCGCCAAAGCAATCTACAGGGCTGACTTTTAGGCAATTAGAAAGGATTTCAAAGTACTTTTCAGGGATAACGCAGTCTGAATCAAAAAACACAAAATAGTCTCCTGTGGCATTTTCCATTCCAACGTTACGAGCTATCGAACGGCCCTCATTATCCTTGTATATATACTTGATTTCAAATGAGTTAGCATAGCGAGCAATAGCTGTATCACATCGCTCTGTAGAGCCGTCTTCCACTATTACGAGCTCAAAATTCTTAACAGTCTGAGCTGCAAGGCTTTGTAGCAGGTCTTCCACCTCTGCAATGCGATTATAAACGGGGACTATGATAGAAAATTTCATTTTAATTACCTATGTATTAATAAATTATCGGATTAATCCATTCGGTTCTTGTAGTCTTCGTAGGTATAGTGTTTGAGTAGTTCAAAAGTGCCGTTGGAGTGTAAAAATACGATGTTCGGATGCTGAATACCATTAAAAAAGTGGGTTTTAACGGTCGTATAATGGTTCATGTCTTCAAATGTGATTTTATCCCCTGGCTTAAGGGGTTTAGTAAAGCTCCAGTCTCCTTTGTAGTCACCGCTGAGGCATGAGTTTCCACCAAAACGATATGTGGGCAAGTCATGGTTTAATTCTACACTCTCAGAAATGATGGGCATATATGGCATTTCCAACGTATCCGGCATGTGACAGGCAAATGACGCATCTATAATGGCGGTTTTAATTCCTTGGTTTTCTACAACATCCACCACCGATGAAATAAGATTACCTGTTCGCCACATAAATGCGCTCCCCGGCTCTAATATTACGTCAAGCCATGGAAATTCTGCTTTGAAATCCTTAAGGAGCGTTATTAGATGTTCTACGTCGTAACCTTCACGCGTCATTAAGTGTCCTCCACCCATATTTACCCACTTAACCTGGCTTAAATATTTACCAAACTGTGACTTAAATGCGTCGAGAACTTTCTCCAGGTCGTAAGACGTTGATTCGCATAGCTGATGGAAATGCAGTCCCTCAATCCCGTCTGGAAGTCTTTCTCCAATCATGTCTGCCGTCACTCCAAAGCGTGAGCCGGGAAGAGCCGGATTATAAATATCGGTCTCTATTACGGAGCATTGCGGGTTTACTCTGAGCCCTGCTGATACATAGCCATCCGAATCTTTGCCGAAAGTGGCATTGTATTCATCGAGGGTTGCTTTATGTTGCAAAAACTGGGAAATGGAATTGAAGGTGATGTGCGAACTACCCTTCAGGAACTCGTGTATTGTGAGCTGAGTGTAGGCGGGGCAGTAGCTGTGAACTTTTCGGCACAGAAATTCGTTTCCGAGCTTAAGTTCATTTAAGGAACTGGCTGTGCTACTGAAACCAAATTCGCGCAGAGTACCAAATGTTTTCCACAGCGCATTCGCTTTGAAAGCCATGATAATTTCCACTCCGGCATCTCGCCTAACCCTATCGATAATCTTTAAGTTTTTACGAATAAGGTCCTCATATACAATAAAGTAAGGAGTAGGATATTTCTCTATATCATCAATTATTTGCATATTTTGAAAAGTGCGAATTGTAACATTAAAGTTTTTTGTCCGAAGTTGTTAAAAGCAACTACAATCTTGTCTTGCCCTTCCTGTCCGTTAAGTGAGATAATTTCGCCGATGCCAAAGCGTGAATGAATAATCTTCATTCCTACAGCGAGCTCTGCGATAGAGTGCTTTGCGTATTCATCAGAATCTACTGTATTGAATGTTGTTGCAGGAGATGCTGCGGGGGTGCGCAACGTCGTATTTGGCGTGCTTGTATTAGCAGACTGCGTTGAATATGTGGCTGTAGGCTTGCTTGCACTGGCTTGTGGCTCACGGCTTGTAGTACTCTGTGAGGAAAACAGGCTGCTGTTAAGAGTCTTCCTGTATCTTCCTGAGCCATCGCTTACATAGATAAAACGCTGGTCTATGTCGCTGACAAACGGGGAAATGCGGACATTTTGGGTTATTCCATTTCTCATGCGGCTGCGAGAGTAAGTAAGCATGCAAAATTTTCGCGCCCGGGTCATTGCGACGTAAAGCAGTCGCCGTTCCTCTTCTATCTCTCGCTGAGAACCTTTTGACATTGCCGAAGGGAAAAGGTCATCCTCCACGCCTGTGACAATTATGTCGTCAAATTCAAGCCCTTTTGCTGAATGTACAGTCATCAGTGTAACACACTCGCTGTCACGGTTGTCCTTGTCCTGGTCTGCGATAAGCGCCACTTCTGACAGGAAATCAGATAGCTCTGCGCTCTCACCAGACTCTCGCCTTGTATCTACAAACTGGTGCAGTGCGTTTACCAGCTCCTCAATGTTTTCTTTTTTAGAAATGCCCTCCGGCGTAGAATCCAGGTTCATTGATGCAATAATGCCGGTACGCCTCAGCACTTCGGTGGCAATTTCAGCAGCGTCAGAGCCATTATCGTTCATTTGCCTGAGAAAAACTATAAGCTGCCTGAAATCGTTGATTTTTGTAACAGAACGCTTCAGTATGTCGCTGTATTCCTCAGCATTACAAATGACGTTCCACATAGATATTCCCCTACTTTCTGCAGCTATTCCGATTCGTGCTACGGTAGTATCGCCAATCCCTCTTGCGGGGAAATTTATTACTCGGCGCACAGCCTCATCGTCATCAGGGTTAATAACGAGTCTGAGGTATGCTATCATGTCTTTTATTTCCTTACGCTGGTAGAATGACAGACCACCATATATTACGTATGGAATGTTGTATTTGCGCAGGCTTTCCTCGAGAACGCGAGACTGCGCATTGGTACGATAAAGTATGGCTATTTCGCTATATGGCTCTCTCTCCTCACGGTGAAGCCTCAAAATACGCCCTGCAACAAGTGCACCCTCCTCAAACTCTGAGTAGCACTTAGTAAGCTCAATGGGCTGCCCGATTTCATTTTCAGAGAACACCGCCTTGGGTATCTGATTCTTATTCTTTTCAATCAGTGAGTTAGCGGCTGCAACAATACACTTTGTTGAACGGTAATTTCGCTCAAGCTTAAATGTCTTAAGGCTTGGGAAAGTTCTGCTAAGCGAGAGAATATTCGCTATATTGGCTCCGCGGAAAGAGTATATGCTCTGCGCGTCGTCGCCTACAACACAAACGCGCTGCTCGCTGTTTGTAAGCTGAAGAATGATATTGTGCTGGGCGAAATTAGTATCTTGATATTCATCTACGAGGATATAGCGGAAATGCTCGCTGTATTTCTGTGCCAATTCAGGGAAATTTCTAAACAGGAAATTCGTATTCACAAGCAGGTCGTCGAAGTCCATAGCATTTGCAATCCTGCACCTGTTACAATATGCGGAATATATCTCGTGGGTAGACGGTCGTTTGCTGCGTATATCGTCATTCATGATATTGCGGTCGCTACGATACATGGCAGGCGTTATGAGTGCGTTTTTAGCGGTAGAAATAATGCTATGGATAGCATTTGGCTTGTATACCTTCTCGTCAAGCCCCATCTCCTTGATAATCGCCTTGACAAGGCTCTTTGAGTCTGCTGAATCATAGATAGTGAAGTTTGATGTATATCCGAGCCTATCCGCATTCATGCGCAGGATACGAGCGAAGATAGAGTGAAACGTACCCATCCACAGCTTAGACGCCTCTTCGCTGCCAATCTTCTTTTCAATACGTTCTCGCATCTCTCTCGCGGCCTTATTCGTAAAAGTGAGCGCAAGTATCGTGTATGGCTTCAAACCCATATTCAGCAGGTGCAAGATTTTATAAGTCAGTACACGAGTCTTACCGGAGCCTGCACCGGCAATGACGAGTTGTGGACCGTCGCAATACGTTACCGCCTCTCGCTGCTGAGGGTTAAGCTCATCAAGGTATGTGGATTGCTCCTGCGGCAGAGGATTGTAATCTCCTTGCCGGATAGGTTCTTGTTCGTCTATATACCCTGCCATTATTTGAACTGGTTTAGAACCGGATTATATACATAACCCACAGTTAGAAGCTTGTTAATGATAAGTTCACGGTCTATGTCCATGTCCTTGCACATCTCGTCAAGCGATGAATAGTTGTCGCGGAGCTGCGTATTTACGTAGCTTAATAATATAATTGGGTCTTGTGGTAAGTATGCCATATAATAATTTAGAAGTGAAGCGTAATGCTGACGTGACACGCCACGACACTACGAGAATTGTTGTTCGTCAATAATTTCGTCCGTTTCGCTGACAGAACGCCAGTGGATGATGTTTCGTGCTTCCGTGGAGATTGTCACGCCGCATTTCGTGATTTTGCGCCCATCTGAGGTATATTGGATTGCGTAGTCCTTGCTCTCAATCTGCGCAAGTGCCTCATCTACAGGTTTATCTACCTTCAGTTCAAGCACATAAATGTCATTCTTGGTCTTAATCACGACATCGGCACGTCCTAAAATGCTCTTAACTTCTGTATCTATCTTGCTGTTTAGCAGCGAGAAGATTATATACATGAGCATCTTATAAAATCCTTCTCGGCTTTGCTTTGCCATCCATTCCTTCTTGGTAATAATGTCGTATGGAATGCTGGCGATGTATGCCCGGAGGACTGTTAGTGCCGTAGCCAGGTCTCCTTTAACAAGAGAGCGTGCCATTTTTGTGATTGAAGCGTTGCGGTCAAGGCTGTTGCTGTCAATGAGGTAGTTTGTCATGCCATACACCATTCCATGACGAACTTCACGGTTTGGAAAATGAAGAACAAATTCATCAAAATCTTTGTCGTATGTGTCAATGGAAAGATAGCCACTTTGGTAAAGCAATGGCATAGGAGTCTCTGCATTTTCACATGGCACATTAAACTCTTCCAGCGAAACATGTATTCCATC
>JBJECS010000288.1:0-6546 GCA_051871335.1 Muribaculaceae bacterium
AGAGGTGCAGACTTCGTATTCCTCCACGTAGAGGCAAGCGATGAGGCAGGACACGAGGGAGATGTGAGCCTGAAGGTGAAGACAATAGAATCACTTGATGGAGTATGCGGAAAAATACTTGAGTCACTGCCGAGCATTGGAGAGCCGGTGGCGATAGCCGTATTGCCTGACCACCCTACGCCATGCGCAAAACGCACACACTCCGCAACTCCCGTCCCCGTGATGATTTACACTCCCGGCGTAAAAGGCGACGGGCTTGAAAGATATGATGAAATGACCGCTAAAACCGGTTCACTCGGAGAAATGAGCGGTGATGAATTTATAAAGATTTTTTTAGAGAAATGATTTACTATAGCACCAATAATAGCAAAATTACAGCCACGCTGCAAGAAGCGGTGGTGAAGGGTCTTGCATCAGACCGCGGACTTTTTATGCCGGAGCGCATATCAAAGCTGCCGGCGAGCTTTTTTGAAAAGATAGGCGGCATGTCGCTTCAAGAAATATCGTATACAGTGGCAAGCGCACTGTTTGGCGAAGATGTTGAGGCAGACGTTCTGAAGGGCATAGTATATGATGCGATGAACTTTGACATACCGCTCGTGAAGGTGGATGACAATAAATACAGCCTCGAGCTTTTCCATGGTCCGACACTGGCGTTTAAGGACGTAGGCGCACGCTTTATGGCACGTCTGCTCGGGTATTTTAACTCAAAGAGCGATGACAAATCTACGGTCAATGTTCTTGTGGCAACATCAGGCGACACAGGCAGCGCGGTGGCAAACGGATTTCTCGGCGTAGAGGGCGTTAAAGTGTTTGTGCTATATCCTCAGGGCAAGGTTAGCGACATACAGGAGTCGCAATTTACAACACTTGGAAAGAATATCACAGCGATAGAGGTGTCAGGAACGTTTGACGACTGCCAGGCACTGGTGAAAAATGCGTTTATGGACAAGTCACTTAACGAGCAGATGAAGCTCACCAGCGCAAACAGCATAAACGTGGCGCGTTTTCTCCCTCAGATGTATTACTATTTCTATGCTTATGCACAGTTGGCTAAGGCAGGCAAAGACCTGAGCAACGTTGTAGTGGCTGTGCCAAGCGGAAATTTCGGAAATATCTGTTCAGCACTGATAGGCAAGGCGATGGGATTGCCAATAAAGCGATTTATTGCGGCAAACAACCGCAATGATGTGTTCTATCAGTATCTTCAGACCGGCAAATATGAGCCGCGCAAGTCTGTGCAGACCATAGCAAATGCGATGGATGTAGGCGACCCGAGCAATTTTGCACGAGTATTGGATTTGTATCGTCGTAGTCATGAAGCGATATGCGGCGACATTTCCGGCTGCACTTACATTGACAAGCAGATAGCTGAAACGATGAATGCTACGTATAGCCGCACAGGCTATGTGCTTGACCCTCACGGTGCTGTGGCATATCGCGCTCTTGAGGAAGGTCTTGCCGAAAACGAGACCGGTATTTTCCTCGAGACTGCACATCCGGCAAAATTCCGCGACACAGTAGAGCGGATTATCGGTGCTGAAATTTCGCTTCCTGACAAGTTGCGCGCATTTATGCAAGGTACGAAGCAGACGGTGAAAATAGGTGCTGATTATGAGGAGTTTAGGCAAATATTGAGTAGGTAGGAATGGCAGAGGAGGTGGTGGAACATATCAGTTTCTGCTAAAATTATGAATTGAGTAAATACATTTTAGATTTTTTTGTTATGCAGACTGTAAAAATTAAACGTAGTTTTGAATTGAGATTGCCTTATTCGGTACGGTTCATATATAGATGGATGTGCGCATGAGTATTCACAAACTGATAAATGGACAAAGATTGCCCATATAGCTTATAGAATAAAGCGTGGGGTAATCTCTTGCCTTATTTCATGGAAGACATATCACGACACATGGAAGCCCCAGCTTACCACGACTATGAGGATACGGCAAAGCGCCCTATAGCCTCCTTTACCGCCATAAGTACCTTCTGACCGTCTGCGTCTATTCGACCCATCACCTCTACCCCGCGCTCATTGACCCTGCTCCCCTTCGTGTGCAGAAGACGCTCCAGCATGGTCTTGCCGCTGCGCATGCGGTTATCTATCATCAGGTCAAGAACCCGCTCCACATACTTTGACGTGTCAGTCTTCCCTACCGCATTCTTCGCGGCACTCAGCAACGCCTTTACCTCACCCCTCTGCAAGTCTGAGAAATACCCGTGCTCAATAAGGACATTCGCAAGGTCTGTCACCTGCTTTACCGTCTCAACGTCATACTCTCGCTGACGCGCCATCGCCCTGCGCAACCTCGACAGGTCGCCACCTATCGCTCGTACCGCCTCTACCTTCTTCCGCATATCATCCTCATTCGCACGCGCCGCCTCTACCTTCCTGCGCGTAACCTCCTCCTCAAGTCCCATGCCTCCATCACGGAAACGTACCTCATCTCCCGAATCATATCCGCTCTTGCGGCGCATAACCTCTCCCTCCGCACGGCTTATCATATCGCCCCTCTTGTTCTTCCACGAACGGTACAGTATATACGCTATGCTCTTGTCCGACAGCCTTACACCACTGCCCCACTTTATCCCCGCAAGAAACTTGTCAAGCAACTTCTCAAACGCCGCCTTTATCCTCCCCCATAATGTCAGCTCCTCCGCTTCCATAGCCTCAAAGCCCTTCTCACCTATGCGTCCCGCCATATCTGCCATATACTCCTCAACTGCCTCCCTGCGTGCCTCCCTGTCAACTGCAACTCCGCCGCCGGCAGCGTCCACCTTCGCCCTCACGCCATCCGTCAGATGCTCATACACCTCGTCAAGAAACTCCCCAAACCGCTCTTCCCCTACAAGTTCACGCAGACCGTCATGACCAACAACCTCATGCAGCACCGTATTCTCTACATCCGACACATTCACGTTATTGTCTATCACAACTACTACCTCGCCCGTCTTTACGTCATACCAGCCCTTTGACTTGCCCTTCCGCTCTGCCAAAACATCGCCGCCATTTTTTCTCACGGCAGATTTTGGATTCTCAAAATTATTTACTACCTTTGCAACATCATCCAAATCAAGATACTCCACGTCAGCGAGATTCTTTCGCTGTTGGTCTATCAAGGTTTGGATTTTTTCTTTATCCAAATACAGCGCCTTGCCCTGGCTTATCCAGTTAAGCCATTCCGAACTATTCTTTGGAAAAATCCCTCGTATGGAAGAGACCTCTATTCCATCCCTCGTCTGATTAAAATGTATTCCAACAAGGAAATTTTTACCGTTTTTACTAATCTCAACTATTACATTCTGAGACTTAAGCCTGTCTCCATATTCAAACACCGCTACAGGTGACTGCAATGCATTCACAAGACCACTTATATCTGACAGTTCAAATGGATGGCGTTCTATTGACGCATGCTTCTGCAAATTCGTAGAAGACATCTCAATAGGCTTATTTGGAAAACCACACGAAACAAGAATCTCTCCAGGTGTCCCAAGCTTATAAATATATCCTTTTGGAAGCTCTCCATCAATCTGCTTCTGCAAATCCTCATTAAACCTGTCGTTAATCGCTTCCTTGCCGCCACTCCCCACTGACTTGCCCCTCACTATCCTCACTCGCTTACCAAGGCTATCCCCAAGCTCCATCACACGAGCCACCTTCGCCTCTTCACTCCCCTCTTTAACCACGCCCTTGGCGTTATCCCCCTCTTGCACATCCGAAACTTTTTCACTATCTTTGCCACCGGAAACAGTGTTTTGCAGAGTAGCTGTGTCATTCTGCTTGCCGACCCTTTCGGTTCCCGCAGTGTCTGTCGTATTGTCGGAGACACTGTTTTTCTTTTTCTCAAACGCCGTAAGAAGCCATTTCTTGCTCTCGTTATCCCATGTCAGACGTACCGACGCCTGATGAGTGTCGCTCTCCAGCTGTATACGATTATCACTCCTTGCCGTTACTTCCATCGAATCAAGTATACCCTGCAAGTCCTCTAAAACCTCAGGATGATATTTTATCAATTTCGCAAGACCATATCCATCACTCCTGCCTGTTCCCGTCTTGCCCCACACAAGGTCTATATCCCCTATTTCATCATGATGCAAAGCCCCAACTACCTCGCCGCTCTCAATAAGGCGCAGTAATGCTATCGCATTTTTCGCATCTCCCTTATATACATCAAATACAGGACCGAATGAACCCATGGACACAGGTTTTATACCATACCTCTCTCTCACCATTTCAAGAGCTTTCTGGACTCTCGCTCCCCCTTCACTAACCTCTAACCCATAACCTCTAACCACGCCATCGGCGTTATCTCTATTCTCTATCCCCTCTTCACTAACCACGCCATCGGCGTTTTTCTTGCTATTCTCAGAATTATTCCCTACCTTTGCACCCGGTGTTGAATTGTTTCGGGGTTTAGTCCCGTCGCCATCCCGTTTATCCGGAAGTAACAATTCAGCACCATTTTTTATTTTATTGAGCAAATTACCATCCCTCTTAATGTGAACAGAACTTATGTAATCCTCAAACTCGCCACTCTTGTTCACTACAGCAATATTGTATACATTCTCATTACCCTTACTTAGATAACGCTTTACATACAACAAACTTCCGTCCGTGTCTCGAATAACAAAATCCGCATCTTCCAACGTAGCCATAATTGTACCAGAAAGATTACTTCTATTGTTACTGATTATCTTTTTGAACACACTGTCCTTGACAATTATGTCCTTGCCAAGTACAGTACGAACAGGCTTTGAAAATATTTCCTTAAACTTCTCAAGACTTTCTATCGCATCCGGCATTTCGGTAGCCTCTTTCATTGACAGGACTCTTTGCAGCTCTTTCTCTGCCTCTTCCCCTTTCAACGACATTAGTCCTTTACCGTCTCTCTCCTCTACGTTACCTGCCCTCTGGAACCTTATCCCATCTCCTCTGATTGCCTCTGAAAACGCACGGCTACGGTCTCCTTCAACATCCTTGTCATACTCATACAACGCAACACCCTGACTCCGCAAAAAATCCTTGGCGCTCTCTTTCATCGTTCTCGGTACAACTGCCCCCGAAAACTCTCCGAACATCACCGGACGCTCATACTTCGTCTCGAAATACATCGCCGGATAATCCTCCTTTATTGCCCTTACCATCGCTTCCAGCTTCTTCACGTCTGCTCCGGACAGCTCAACTCCATACTCCCTTCTAAGATATTCACCGGGGTTCTTCTTCGTCGCTGCCTGTGAAAGACGCTCCAGACCATACATGTCAAATGCACTCTCCGACTTTGGCTGACACTTCATCCCAAGCTCCAGATATACCTTTGTCCACTTTTCACGGAACTCATCTATTTCCTTGTGGCTCCCTGTCAGAAGACCCTTCCTTGACCGTATATCTTCAAGATTGCCATACGACGGCATAAGTCGTGCGGCAAACCGGCTGAAAGAACCCTGAAGACCCACAACACCATTGCGACCTTCCCTCTTCATTATCCTCGACACATTCTCCAGTGTATTGTCTACATACCTCCGGTTACCACTTGCTGTATACCCGTCAAATATCACCTCCTTGACCCCGTATTCCTTAGACTTCCCCTCAAGCCAGTCCTCAAACTCACCTCGCAGATTATTCCCGTCAATATACTCCTCCGCCGATTTAAACGTCTTGCTCGTGTCAACTCCTGACGCAGAGACATAGTCATACCTTACTTCTCTCACAAAACGCTCCAAACCCTTATAGTCAAAACCATATTTTTCATAAAGCTCCATATTCTCCTTAGCCGACTTACCTATAAGACCCTTGCCATCATCCGCACGGCTCCTGTTCCTTGAAACCCAGTCTTCAAGACTCTTGCGGTAAGACTCCTCATCACCTCCATACTTCACATCTATGTATACCGACAATACTCCTTTCAAATCCGCCTCACTTAAGCCATATATACTGAAATTACCCGAAGTCAGACCTTTCAGCTCCTCATAAACCACATCCCCATACTTCGACACGACACGACGAGTCTCTGGCGCCTCACCCCTCTCGTGAAGAAACAGATACGCCATTCCTGACTCGCCATTTCCGTCAAGCCATTCTCTCAATCCGGAACTTACTGCACCCTGCATCTCCTTCGGCACTGTCATCACATCCTTAGCAGACTTCGAGACACCCTTTGTACTCATCTTACGCTCCACCTGAGGATATGTCGGCGTCCACGCATCTCCCTGCCATGTCCCCGCATTATTCCCGGATTTCCTTTCTATCTTCTCCGACGGCATTATCAGAGACACATCCCCATATCCCTCATGTTTCTGCCTTGACGTGTCTATTACCGCCACACTCGGATTCGCAAGACCGCCCTGTCTTATAGCCTTGTCAAGCTTCTCCTCCGATATATTATGCACTCCTACAAGCACCTTCTCACCTTCTCTAACCCCTAACCCATTACCTCTAACCACGCCTCCGGCGTTATCTCTATTCTCTATCCCCTCTTCTATATTCCCCACATTTTTTGTAGATTCCAAAACGAAGTGCAACGTTATGGAGGTCTAAATTATGTAGAT
>JBJECS010000289.1:0-6492 GCA_051871335.1 Muribaculaceae bacterium
ATTAACCGCAAGAGGTTTTCGTATGTCGCGAGAAACGGATAGGAAGTAGTCATGATACTTAAAATCACCTCCGGCGAAAGATTTTTCATTGAAAATGATGCGAGCGTTTGGAATATTATAAGCATCAGCTACGATTAGTCCATGAAGTGAGCTGGAAACGATAAACTCACAAGAGCAGATGTCGTAAATTATAGAGCGCCAATCGCCATAGTTTGTCATGTTAATGATTTTGACACTTTCATCATCCGTAAATTTGCTGAGCACAGGCTGGTGAATGTCGCTCATTATGGGAATGATGCCGAGGCGGTATTTCTTTTCATTGTCACACTTAACTATTCTTGGAAGTAGCAGAGCCGGGTCTCCATATATTTCAGGGCAGTTTACCCCATTGTCCAGCAGGAATTGTCGGCTTAATGGTCCGCGTACAGCGCAGACGCGGGTGGGCTTAATGTGGAGAGAGCTGTCTCCATGCAGTACTCCGCTACCCCACACGGTAGTGTTCTGATGACAGAAACTGTCTATAAGTGAGCCTATGCAGGTGTAATTTTCAGCATTGCGTATAGGCCATGGAAAAACGGAGCTATAGCCAAATATTATTTTGCCGGTGAGGAGCGAGAAAATATGATAATTTATGTCGTCGCCCCAGTTGTTTTGAAAAACGTGAGAGCCGCAATGACGAATCCACACAGACAATACAATCCTCTTATCTTTTGGCGTAAGCAGATATTGTGCAGTGTTGAAAATCCGGCATAGAGTAGGGCGGATATACACTTTAAAAGCGGTTGCAATTTTTCTAATTAAACATGAACGCATCTGTCTTTTTCAGCTTTTATCATTCCTTTCTTTTTCATTTCAATAAAAAAACGCCCTTCAGCTACGAGTCTGTGGTAGTTTTCCTCATCTCTGTATTTAATAATTTTAGCAGGGACACCCCCCACCACAGCTAATGGAGGAACGTCTTTTGTGACACATGAGCATGCTGCAACTACCGCTCCCTCCCCAATAGTGACGCCCGGCATAATGGTTACATCAGCTCCTATCCATACGTTTTCGCTGATGATTACGTCTGATACAATGTAAATATCATCGTAAGGCAGCATATCTCCCTCGTAATTATGATTTGAGGTGTGTACTCTCACGCGGGGACCGATTATGGTGTTTTTCCCCACAATGAGCTTTCCTCTAAGCGATAGCCAAGAACCAGATGCGATATAGTTATTGCCTTTTAGGCATAGGTTATCCCAATTGCTGCATATCGCAGGAAACTCCACGCCAAGAGCAGACATCCGGTGTACTAAATTACGGTGGCAATACCAGTTTCTTATTGTATGAAATATATTAAACATTTTTTCGAAATTTGCTCATAATGTATTGTACTACTTTATTTCTCTCTGTGCTGTCAAGTCCCAAGTAATATACTGTAAGAGCACAGCTTGCAGTAGTGGCTATGATTGTGAAGATGAGCCTGAACAAGCCGGGAGTGACGTAAATGTATATTGCGATAGGTATTATTACAGCTATTATTGTAACTACTGACAGTCTTAGTAATACAGTCTTGAAAAACATAGATATAGGGAAGCCTATCCTATTGTGGAGAAACGCAAGCCTTGCTCCTGTCATCATGAGAAGAACTGCCAATCCGATAGCGTATGTCCATTCCATTCGGAAACCGAGGTGGTACAGAATCAAAGTACCTATAAAAAGGAACGAAGACACAATACTCGCCGCGATAGAGTAGCTGCGTATTTTGCCCACAGCAAAGCAACCGGTGAGTAGAGTATTGCCGGTCATGTATGCCATTGAAAGCAGCAGGGACAGGCGGATAAATAGGATTGCTTTTTCAGGGTATGTTCCAAGCCAGATGTCAAGCAGAGTTTCAGCCTCGAAAAATACGGGGAGAGCGAAAAACAGGAGAAGGAAATATGAAAACTTTGCTCCGCGGCATATAAGAGTAAACATTTGCTCCTTTTCTCCAGCTGCATATAGTTTTGTAATTTGCGGAGACATGGCAGAGGTGAAGTTTCCTACAAACTGGTTTATCATGCCCTCCACTTGCGTTGCAATACTGCGTGCTGCATTATACACAACACCGAAAAATACGTTTATCAGCATTTCCACACCCTGTTTGTTGAATGTGTAAACGATGCTGTTAAGCCCAGTCCATCCAGCAAAGCCAAACATTTCACCCATAGTGCCCTTGTCTATCGCTGCGTGGTATTTACATTCTGGATATTTTTTACGACAAAAGACAATATATGTGAGTCTCATCGTAATTGAAACTCCAAGCATGAGAAGGGAGTACAATATTAGCTTGTCATATTCGCCTAATTGCAGGAGAAAGACGATGGCGAGTTTTAGCACGGCTTCAATAATGTTCAGGTATGCAAATGCGCTCATGTGTTCGTGTGCAACGATTGTAGCCGTATATGGGGTGCACTGAATGGCAATCACCATTGAGACCACTGACGTTACCATAACCCAATTTGCGGCGGTGAGCCTTTCAGCCGGGATATTCATTGTAGTGTTGAGAAACCACAGTCCAAGTGTCAGACCCAGCAAGATTATTATTGCACTGAGAATATAGAGCGTATTGACAGATGTGCAGAATATTGTGTTAAGACGAGAATTATCACCTTTCCCTAACTCAAATGTTATAAAGCGGCTAATGGCGCCGGTAAAAGAATTAGTGACCATAGAAAACATTCCCACAGCTCCTGCTACTGCGCCAATTATGCCATAGTCTGACACTCCAAGCGTCTGTAGTATCACTCTTGAGGTGTAGAGCGAAATAAGCAGCATTATGATACTTCTCAGGTATAATATCGCCGTATTTTTCGCAATGCGTCGGTTGTCTGCAATCATATTTCCATTATTATCGCTCATCTGAGAATGAAATGATAAATTCGTGAAAAATAGTTTCTGATTTCATTCAGCCTACGGGCGCGGAGAAATGCTCCGGTATCACATTTTGCTATAGCCTGAAAGTATCTGCGCTCTTGAGAGTCTGTATATTTATATCCATATGATGAAAGGCTCTTAGAGGCTTGTTTGACATCTTCGCTACAAAGTACCTCTGAGATATATTCCCTCTTTTCATTGCAGTTCATTGGGCAATCTTTGTGGAAAAGATCATATGTTAGAGTTGATACCACGTCGTTTAGGAATTTTCGACAAATGTATGTTTCTATTCTACTGTCTGTAATATTCCATTCATTCAAGAGGTCTCTAAATTCTTTGTATATAGAGCGATAAATGGCGAGGCGGTCTGCAATAAAACGAGAGCGGTTATTGCCTGTGTTGTACACATAGTAGTCGTAGAGAATGTTGCTGCAAAGACAGATAGACCGTGCGTGTCGGTAAGCGCGGAGATTGAAGGGCATATCTTGCTGAATAGCCTGGTTGCCAAAACGCAGGTTATGGTCGTTGAGGAAAGAGAGCCGATACACCTTGTTCCATGCAAATCCGTTGTTGAAACGCATACCGCTGAGATGCTCAACAAAATTTTCACGAATATCGTCGCCGGTAAGTGTCATGTCGCTGAATGAAAATGGAGTGGATACATTAAGGGCTGGATTTATTTCATTATATCCAAACATGAGTATGTCAACAGACTTTTTCCCGAGCAGCAGGCTGATGGTGGCGATTGCATTATCGTGGATGATGTCATCAACATCGTAGAACGTTATATAGTCACCTGTAGCGGCTTCAATACCAGCATTTCTTGCAGAGCCGAGTCCTCCGTTGGGTTTGTGAATGACATTGATTCTGCTGTCTGATGCAGCAAAGCGGTCGCAAATTGCAGGAGTGATGCCATCTGTGCTGCCGTCATCCACGATGATTATTTCGTGAAAGCCTTGGCGCAGAACATCGGTCAGTGATTTTTCAATGAACCGGGCTACATTATACACGCAAATAACCAGTGAAAACCTCATGACCGCATAAATTTTATTTCTTGAATGTTGAAATAATCCGTATAGCAAGGTCAAGCTTTCCATGTCTGAGTAGCCAAAGAAAAGCCTTTAATTTTAATGGGAGTTTCGGAGAGGTTTGAAGTTGTAAAGCAGATACAATCCAATCATCGGCAAGGTATAACTCCATGACGTGTTTTGCATCGGGGTGCTGCTTTATAGTCAGATAAAAGGCAGACGCAAGTTCCGCAGTGATTTTATGCTCAAAAGAGGGATAGTCTATGTTTAGTCGGTTTGAGATGCGGTAATCCCATATTCGCTTTAGTGACTTGATTTTATTTTCAGTGTTGTCACAATTAGCAATGGCGGTGGAAGAATCTTTGCGAAAAACGTAGACATAAGGAGATTCATGTGCAATAGCGACGGATTCGATGTGTTGGGCAACAGAAAAATTAAAGTTCCAGTCCTCGCCATGTTTTCGCCCTATTTCCAAGCGTATATTGTTATCGTGGATGATATTAGCCCGGTATATTTTTGTACACATAGAGCCAAGCCCTTCCGAATAAGTATAAAACAAGCGCAGGAAATCCATCCCTGAAATAAGGTCCTGTTTTACGTTGACAGGTTGAGTGTTCTCTTTACCTTGCTCTATGTTGACATGGGTGTATCCACACCACGCCACATCTGCATCGTTTTTTATCGCGGCATTGTACAGTATGCTGAGGAAATCTTCACGCACATAATCGTCACTGTCCACAAATGCGAGCCATTCGCCCTGTGCATGCTCTATGCCCATATTGCGGGCGAAGCTTACTCCTTGGTTATCCTTGTATCCCAGGAGTGTCATGGTGACGGTGGAGTCTGCGTAGTGAAACGTCTTAGTATTGCCACAGAGCAGCCCGTAACCTTCTTCTACAGTCAAAACAGAGCTATCTGTACTTCCGTCATCAATAATTATCACTTCGAAATCGTCAAACACTTGCGACAAAACGCTATCGACGCACCTGATGATTGTAGATGCGCTGTTATGCATTGGTATTATGACGGAAACTTTCATATCTGAATATTTTGAAATACAAACTTACGCATTTTTTCCCATATTATCACCATGATTTGCGAAAAATCGCTATCTTTGCACTAAAAATAGCCCGAGATATGTTTATAGCATCGCAAAAACGCAAAGAAAATATTGCAGAGTATGTATTGTACATGTGGCAGGTAGAAGATACTATCCGTGCGTGTTCCCTTGACATTGACAAGATTAAGGAAGTGGTGGTAGACCGCTTTACGCTTACAGATGAACAGCGACACCAAATGACAGAATGGTATGAATCACTCATTGATATGATGAAGCGCGAGGGAAAGGAGTCAGCCGGACACTTACAGATAGTGAAAAACACTATTGCTTCAATCGCAGACCTTCACCATACCCTGCTCAGTGACCCGAAATTTCCGGAATATGGAGCTGAATTTTACAAGACACTCCCATTTATAGTGGAGCTCCGCGCAAAGGCGGGAGATAATGCTGTTGGGGAGATTGAAACTTGTTTCACAGCTCTGTATGGCGTGCTTATGTTGCGTATTCAGGGTAAGGAAGTCTCTCCGCAGACTACTGCTGCCATTTCACATATCTCTCACTTCCTCGCTGTCCTGGCTCATTACTATAAGCTAAATGATGAGGATAATTTGTTTAAGGAAGGTGATTAACTAATTTATTTTATATTTTGCAGTAAAAATACAGTAATTAAAAATTGATAATGAATAGCAAAATTATATTATTTACGCTCGCTACGATGCTTGCCGGCTGTGCCACCGCGCAAGAGATAGAAGTGGAAACATCTGATGGCAAAAAAATTGAAGCGCAGGTGATTAATCCGGAAATACCGATGCAAATCACTTTTGCAGGTCAGGAAATAAATTTTGACCGAGCGGATATGTATGAGCGACTTGACAGGGAGCTGACAGCAATGACATATGGGCATGGAAACACACTACTGCTCATCAAGCGTGCAAATAAATATTTCCCAATTCTTGCGCCGATACTAAAAAAGCATGGTGTGCCTCAGGATTTACTTTACCTTGCTTGCGTGGAGAGTACACTGGACCAGCTTGCGTATTCTCCGGCAAAGGCTGCGGGATTTTGGCAGTTTATACCCTCAACAGCAAAAGAATATGGGCTTGAAGTGAATGATGATGTCGACGAGCGATACAATATTGAAAAAGCTACGGTTGCCGCTTGCCGCTACCTGAAGAAGGCTTATGTTGCATACGGGAACTGGGAGAGCGTGGCATCAAGTTATAATGCTGGGCGTGCGCGGATAGACCGTGAACTCGATGCGCAGAGTCAATCATCATCGTTTGACCTGTATCTAAATCGCGAGACGTCGAGATATATGTTCCGCATTCTTGCTACAAAGCTTATAATGGAAAATCCAAGTGAATATGGATTTGTATTATCAGCTTCTCAACTATATTATCCCATTGAGACAGAGATAGTTGAAGTGACTGAAACAATAGAGAATCTTCCGCAGTGGGCTGCCGAACATGGCACCACATATCAGTGGCTCAAAGAGTTGAACCCATG
>JBJECS010000290.1:0-2442 GCA_051871335.1 Muribaculaceae bacterium
TTTTCACTCACAAAGACAGTCTCGCTCTTGTCTTTCTTAGAGGAAATTTACTAAATGTTGTGTAGAAAATCGCAAAAAATTATGGAAAAAATTCCATAATTGAAAAATTATTTCTAATTTTGCGATTATAAAACAAATTTAGAAATAAAAAAAGAACAAACAATAATCACTTGCCAAGCTTGGCGCAAGCCATGCAAAGCAAAGCCTTACATTTTTATTTATGGCAACACAGAAACTAAAAATCAGAGATTTAACTCTCCGCGACGGGCAGCAGTCACTTTTCGCTACCCGTATGAAGCAGGCAAACATCGACAGACTGCTTCCTCTGTATGAAAATGCAGGTTTTTACATCATGGAAGTCTGGGGAGGCGCAGTGCCGGACTCAGTAATGCGTTACCTGAACGAATCTCCATGGGACCGCCTTCGCTCCGCAAGCAAGGCTATGAAGGGTAAATCACTCCTTTCAGCCCTTTCACGCGGACGTAACCTTTTCGGATATGTTCCATACCCGGACAGCGTGCTTGAAGGCTTCTATAAAGAGGCTAACAAAAACGGACTTAACGTAATGCGTATTTTCGACGCCCTAAACGATATCAACAACGTAAAATCTTCCATCAAGCTCATCAACGAAATCGGCGGCATCGCAGACGGCGCTGTTTGCTATACCGTTGACCCGAAATCTGAGCCTGCAAAGAAACCGGGATTTTTCGCCCGCCTTTTCGGTGCTAAGACAGAAGAGCCAAAGAAGGTATTTACAGATGAATATTTCGTTAAGAAAGCCCAGGCTATGGAAGCTCTCGGCGCTAAAATCATCACTCTGAAAGATATGGCGGGACTCGTTTCCCCTCTCCGCACCGCAAGCATCATCAGCAAGCTCAAAGCAGCTGTAAAAGTGCCTGTTGACTTCCACACCCACTGTACTCCGGGCTATGGACTCGCTTCTTCTCTAATGGCTGTAATGAATGGTGTGGACATCCTCGACACCAACATCTGGTATTTCGGCGGTGGCTCTGCTGCGCCGGCTGTTGAACTTATTTACATCTTCTGCCAGAAACTCGGCATAGAAGTAGAG
The DNA here is from genome assembly GCA_051871335.1 of Muribaculaceae bacterium. Lineage (GTDB taxonomy): Bacteria > Bacteroidota > Bacteroidia > Bacteroidales > Muribaculaceae > CAJUPY01. The sequence continues at coordinate 1,073 of JBJECS010000290.1, forward strand.
GTCAACATGGAGGCTGTAAGCAAAATACGCACAGAACTCAAGCAAGCTCGCAAAGACCTTGCTGCATTCGACCTCAATAAGGACAAATTCCCTATCGACTTCGACCCGCTGACCGACAAGCTCCCTGCTGAAATCGACGCCCTCTTCGACAAGGCTATCGCTGCAGCAAAGGCTCTCGACGAGGACACACTCCTCGACGCTTGCCACGCTATTGAAGCACACTTCGGCTTCCCGAAGCCTAACGAACTCGTAAAGCACGCTGAAGTGCCGGGCGGCATGTATTCAAACATGGTGGCTCAGCTACAGGCTCTCAATTCCAGCGACCTCCTCGAAGACGCTATGAGACTCATCCCGAAGGTTCGCCGAGACGCCGGTCTTGTGCCACTCGTCACTCCTACCAGCCAGATTGTGGGCGCACAGGCTGTAAACCTCGCTATCGACCGCAAGAAGGGCAATGCCGACTATTCAAACAAGTCTAACCAGTTCATCTCACTCGTTAAGGGTGAATACGGCGAAACTCCTGTGGCTATCGACCCTGCTTTCCGCGCTCAAATCACCGGCTCTCCTGAAGAAAAAGCTTACGACACTTCTTCATACCGCCAGCCTGAAAATCCTGTAATTGAGGCTCTTGGCGTTAAACTCGCCGCAAACAAGGAAGAAGAGCTCCTCCTCGAGCTTCTGCCAAACGTGGCTAAACCATTCCTCCAGAAACTCCGCGAAGCTGAGCAGGCTGCCAAGAAAGCCGCAGAGGCTCCTGAAGAAAAAGCAGAGGAAAAAGTAGAAGAAGCTCCTATCACAGGACCTGTACAGAAAGCTCTCATGGGCGGCAAAATCGTCTCTGTTGACGTTAAGCCGGGCGACAAAGTAAAGAAAGGACAGACAATCCTCGTATACGAAGCCATGAAGATGGAAAACGACGTCGCTTCAGAAATCGAAGGCACTATCAAGCGCATCTTCGTTGCACCGGGCGACATCGTAAACACTGACCAGATTATGGTAGAATTTGAATAAAATTTCTATTTTAATAACAGACTCAGAGGGTGTATCAAATTTTGAAGATTCGATACACCCTCTCTGCCTTAAGAGCCTGTCTCCCGCCCCGCAGCATGCGGTCGATGGTCTTGTAGCGAATTAGTGCATTACGGTTGATTGGCATGACAGAGTATTTAGTTTTGCGCAAAGGTAACGCCTATACCATTATTTTCCAAATTTTCAGTCATTTTCTTTTTTAAAACAAGTCTTCCATTGTAATTACACGCTGCACGCCGCCACTATACATGTTTTGTTTAAGTCCATAAGTAGTGATAATCGTCAAGTGCGGATTTTTTTTCTTTTTAGACTGTTCAGTGAATGCAGAGACTTTATTTCTT
>JBJECS010000290.1:2542-6478 GCA_051871335.1 Muribaculaceae bacterium
GTGCGGATTTTTTTTCTTTTTAGACTGTTCAGTGAATGCAGAGACTTTATTTCTTAATTCCAAATCGTATTGCTTGGTAATAGAGAACACGCCACTGTAAAACTTGATTTCGCAAATGTTTACCACCCTATCGTCACGGTCTATTACCATGTCAATCTGCGTGTTGCTATCTTTTTCATTGCTAATCCAGGGAGAGATATTTGCATTTATCCCACTTATTCCCAATGCACTCTTGATTTTATCCTGATGTGCGTAGCAAACCTCTTCAAAGGCAAATCCGCGCCACGCATTAAGTTGCGGATTATGTAAGCTATTTTCCCAGAAACCGGTACTTACTTTTACCTTATCTGCAAAATTACAATAGAAAAGAGTAAAGAAATCAATCAGTTTGTAGCGAGCATCCCTTACGGAACCACCGGTCGGAATGTATTTTATGATAAAATCGCTTGCTTCCAGTGATTGAAGCAAGGCCGTAATCCCTGCCCCTGACGATATTCCCAACGAGCTGCAAATCTCTTTACGCGTGAAGCCAATTCTTTTCGTTGCGAGAAATTTCACTATTCCCATATATTTTTCGCTATCCTTAAACAATGACTGATACAAGCGAATAAATTCCACCTGCAGCTTGCTGTCTTTTTTGAAAAACATATTGTCGATGTTTTGCGCCACACTCAATCCCTTCTCAAAATATGAGAGATAATACGGTATTCCACCCACCACCATATATGCGTGCAGCGTATCATAACGGTCGATAGACAGTCCGCGAGATTTAAAATACTCGTACGTTTCAGACAAATTGAACGGAGAGAGATGGATTTCCCTCGTAGCACGTCCGTAAAGTCCGCCGGTATTGTTGAGTATCTTATCATTAATCCATGTTGTCGCACTTCCGCACACTATCAGAAACAGATTATGGCAACCTGCGCCCCAGCCATTCCAAAAATGCTCAAATGCAGCGATAAAGCCTGCTCGCGGGGTATCCATCCACGGCAATTCGTCAATGAATACTATATGCCTGCCACTATTCCCTTTTCGTATCAGCAACTCTTTCAGCCAAGAAAAAGCCTCAAACCAGTCTGACGGCACTTCATTGTGATAATCGCCATACATCCGCAACGACTCGGAAAAAGCCTTTAATTGCTGACGATAAAGCAGCTCTGAATCAGACATATCAAAAGGAGAGATTGCTGTATGATAAAATGCAAAATTACCTTCAAATAATTCTCTCACAAGGTATGTCTTACCTACCCTGCGACGACCGTAAACCACTGCAAATTCAGATTGTTTTGACTTGCTTAGGCTTAGTAATATTCTTCGTTCTTCTTTACGACCTATTATGTTTTTCTCCATATTATCATAAAATTAATCTGCCACAAAGATATAAAAAATATCATTTCCGGCAAAATAATTTCCAAAATTAATCTGCCACAATCGCACTTTTTACCCAGTTTCCGGCAGATTAATTTTTAGGCATATTAGCAAAAAACACCTTTTTCCTAACACTTATGGGAATATTATTTGCTAAAATGAAAATAAAAATATACCTTTGCATCGTAAAAATCACCAAACAAGGAATAAATGATAAAAAAAGTTCTGTTTTCCACGATTTTCATGATATGCATGGCGGCTTTCGCTGTCACTTTCACTTCGTGCTCAGACGATGACGACCCATGCAGCTATTATAAAGTCTCCATCGGCGAGATGAACTTCTCAGGTAGCACTGAAAATATGGCAGACTTCCGCTCTGACATGCAGATAGCGGAAAAAGCTCTCTGCGAGGCTTTTGACATTAAGAGCTTAGACGCAAACATAAAGTTTTGCGGAAACGAAGACGAATGCGACGACCTGGCTATGCTGAAATTCAACCGCGCCTGCGAAAACGTCACTCTTCACGGTGGATGGAGCGGAAATTTCTCTTATCGCATCACCAGAATTTATCCCGAGCCTCAAATGACTATCGCTGAAAAGTCTTTTGACTCTCCTGATACACAAAAGACAAACGTATATACAATTCAGCTTATCGAGAGCAACGTTTCAGGCGACGGAAACAGCATCGCAAACTTTAACGCAGACCTCGAGCTTGTCAAACAAGAGCTATATACCGCCTTCAACACTAAAGACGGCGGCTTCACCCTGAAAGGAAACACCACAGACTGCAACAAAAGCGTCACTGACAATTTCAACTCTGTGGCTAACGCTATTCAGGTAAACCGAAACTGGAAAGGCTACTTCACTTATGCTATAGTAAACGTAGCTTCATCAGACTCTAACCCGTTAGTTAAGAAAAAATTCACAGGTAAACTATAACATTATTCACCAATTATTTATATTTCACAAAATGAAGAAAACAATTTTTTACAGCCTGTTCACACTGTGTATGTTAGCTCTTGCAGCAGGATTCACTGCATGTTCCAGCGATGATGATGACATCAACTTCTATTCTTTCGGCATCCTTAAATATTCACAGAGTGGCTCTATTGACGAGATTTCGGCAATGTCTGCAGACATGAAAATTGTGGAAAACGCGCTTAGTGCCGAGTTCAACCTCGCTGAAGGCGAAAACTCATTCCAAATGAAGGGCGACACAAACGATGCTGACGCTCATGTAATTGCAAAGTTTAACAAAGCACTGGAAAACGTACAGATAAAAGGCGGCTGGACCGGCAGCTTCACTTACGGCATCTTCGTAACCCGCACAAGCGGCAGCAGCAAGACTCTTGCAGACAAAACTTTTACCAGCAGCAAATAAAGATACAATCATAATTAAAAATTGGCGTTTTTAAATTTGATTCTATCGCCCGGAGCGCAACTTTGCCACCGGGCGATAGTTTTTTTCACTATTTATTTTGCCATTTTTCTCATTTTCACTAATTTTGCAGAAAATTTGAAAGACAATGAATCTATTTGACAAAATTTCCGCCGACATCATGGCTGCCATGAAGGCGCGTGACCGCGTACGCCTCGAGGCTCTACGCGGAGTTAAGAAAGAATTTATTGAAGCTAAGACCGCTGAGGGTGCTCATGGAGAACTCACCGACGACGCTGCAATGAAAATCCTAATCAAAATGGTAAAACAGCGCAAAGAAAGCGCTAAAATCTATCAAGACAACAATCGCGCCGAACTCGCCGAAAGCGAGCTCGCCGAAGCTGCCGTAATAGAAGAATACCTTCCAAAACAGCTCTCTGAAGAAGAACTCACAGCCGAGCTCAAGAAAATAATCGAGCAGGTGGGCGCTACTTCTGCCAAGGAAATGGGCAAAGTGATGGGCGTGGCTTCTAAAGCTCTCGCAGGTAGAGCAGACGGTAGAGCTATCTCCGCTAAAGTCAAGGAATTGCTCGGATAATTGCTATCTTTGCAAATACCCCGCAGGACACTGCAGACGGGGCATTTAATCAATATCCTGAATTTTCAAAAATTACATATAAAAAATGCTTACACTGCAACAAATCAAGGAAGACCCCGAGTTGATTATCCGTCGACTCGCTGTCAAAGGGTTTGACGGCAAACAGCCTATAGAGGAAATTCTCCGATTAGACGAACAGCGCCGCCAAATGCAACTTAGCAACGACAATATCGCCGCTGAACTTAATAAGGCTGCCGCACAAATCGGAGCACTGATGAAACAAGGTAAAAAAGACGAGGCTGAGCAGGCTAAGGCTCGCGTAGCAGAGTTAAAGGACGAACAGAAAGGTTATGCCGACAAGCTCGCACAGGCAGAAGCTAAAATCAGGGAAATCCTCCTCTCTGTGCCTAACATTCCTTGCGAAATGGTGCCGGAAGGCAAGACTGCAGCAGACAACGTAGTGGAAAAAACAGGCGGTCCTATGCCAAACCTCGGCGAAGACGCTCTCTGCCACTGGGACCTCTGCAAAAAATATGACATCATCGATTTCGACCTCGGTGTGAAAATCACCGGCGCCGGCTTCCCTGTATAT
>JBJECS010000291.1:0-6472 GCA_051871335.1 Muribaculaceae bacterium
TACCTTCTTGCAAGCATTTGCGATGTTCTCATCAAAGCGGTAGATGATATTCTCGGTTGTGTTTGAAGCATGGGCACAGATATATTTGCCATCGCCGGAGAAGCCGGCGGGAGTACCTGTGTTGTCATATCCTATTTTAGTATAGAAATTCACGCCATAGTGATATTTCAGCACTTCGTCAAGTGCATACCAGTATCCTCCGGAGAATACGTAAATAGAGCGGTATGGATTGACAGAAGGAGAACCGCTGACGATATTTCCGTCGTTATCGATAGAGATGATTCCCTTGTCGTAGCTGTCCGATTCATTAAACGTCTCAAGCACTCCGGTCTCAAGGTTTTTGCGGAATGGGTATTCACTGTCTGAAGTAGTCCAAATAGTACCTGCCACCCACTTTCCGTTAGGGCTGATGTTGATACTACTGAGCGAATAAGCGTCATCTACAATAGGAGTGAATTTGTTGGTGTCCGCATCGTAAGTAAATGCTATCGGGTCCCATGTCTTATTTGTGCGGTCATACACAAAATACAGGTTATCCATAGGATAGCTGAAGCTCACGCAACCCACAATGTAGCGAGCGTCCTCAGAAATGGCTGTGAGTCGTGTCATTCCTTGATATGTTCCGCTCATGTCTACTTTCGGCAGTCCTTCAAGTGTAACGGTTTTTCCGGTCTCGAGGTCCCACATTGTAGGGATTTCCTCAAGAAGCTGTGCGCCAATGTCTCCAATAGCATATTTACCGTCGCCGGTGATAGCACGTGCATGTCCGCCGGTAGCGGCGAGCGTAGTCTTAAGTGTAGTCCACTTGTTGTCGGCTTTAGTCCACACAGCCGGCTTTCCGTCGTAGCATCCTACGACTTTAGTACCGTCGTTATTGACATCACAAGCCCAACATTCGCCTATCTGCTCATTTTCGCTATCAGTGAGAAGTTCTGTGACCTCTGCAGTGAGCATATTGACAAGTTTAGGATACTTGTATGCAGACGAGGCGGCATCAACACCAAATGCTGTGGCCCATAATCCATTGTCTGACATACCTCTAAACACTGAGCCATCGCCAAATTCAATCTTTTCCATGCTGACTGTCGGTGACGACTGAGCAGACGCTGTAATTCCGCCAAGGACCAGCAGCGTCGCAAGTAGTGAGTAAACAAGATTTTTACTTTTCATATGAAAATTTGTGTGAAAAATGGTATTATTTTGCTGCAAAGTTACGTTTAATTTGTCAGTTGGCAAAATATTGTAAATAAAGTTTTTGCATATTTAATAATATTTCGTAAATTTGCAACGCAAAAGGACTGTATTAGTGAATTTGCAGCGTATAAAACAGTTGATAATAACCATAAATTTCTATAAGACAATGAAATCACTAAAGTATTTTCTCCTCTCCCTGCTTCTCGCGGTCAGCGCAAGTGCATTCGCTCAGCTCCCGTCTGTAAAGCTAAAAAACATCGACGGTAAAGTAGTAAACACCGCAAACCTGAGCAATGGTGGAAAGCCTTTTGTAATCAGCTTTTTCGCCACATGGTGCAAGCCTTGTCTGCGTGAGCTGAAAGCTATCCACGAGGTATACCCGGACTGGCAGGCAGAGACCGGAGTGAAACTAATTGCAGTGTCTATAGACCAGGCTCAAAACGCAAACAAGGTTAAGCCGCTCGTTGATAGTGAGGAATGGGAATATGAGGTTCTCCTCGACCCTAACAGCGACTTTATGCGTGCCATGAACGTGAGAAACGTGCCTCACCTCTTCATCATCGACGGTGAAGGGAACATAGCATACTCTCATAGCGGATATACCGACGGTGGCGAAAAAGAAGTCCTCGCCAAAATCAAAGAAATCTCCGCAAAGGGCAAGAAAAGCGGCGCAAAAAAAGCAGCCGGCAAAAAGGCTAAAGGCAGTGGCTGCGGTAACTGCGGCGGTTGTGGCAAGAAGAAATAACCCTGAAACTCTCAAACTCTGAAATGAAAAAACTTTTCACACTCGCAGCCCTATGTGCTATCACCGCCATCCCCACTATCGCGCAAGACGACAGCAACAAGGTGGCTGTACATGGTAGCATACAGAGCGATATCCTTATCCCACAAGAAGATGAGAAAATCAACACCGGGGCGTATGACGACTGGGGATTGACCAACACCTATCTTGACCTGGGCATTTACAGCAAGTACATCGACGCTGGCGGACGTTTTGAATTTATGGAATATCCTCTCCCCGGCTTTGAACCGGATTTCAAGGGATGGGGCGTGCCTCACGTCTATGTGAAGATGAAACTGCCTAAACAGGGACTTGACCTTACGCTCGGCGATTTTTACGACCAGTTTGGCAGCGGACTCATTTTCCGCACTTACGAGGAGCGCTCGCTCGGCATAGACAACTCTATCCGTGGTGCGCGACTAAACGTAAACACTGTAAAAGGTCTGCAGCTGAAAGCCCTCGGTGGCGTGCAGCGCAGGTATTGGGACTGGGACACAGATGCGTGGGTATATGGCGCGGATGCAGAGTTTAACGTAGAGCAATACAGCAGCGCAATGCAAGACAAAAACATCTCCTGGATGATTGGCGCATCATACATTTTACTCAATTACACTAATTCTGACGAGGAAGAAGTGTTTGTGCCCGGTACTAACTTCAAACTCAACTTACCATCAACAATAAATGCATTTGATGTTCGCAGCCGCTTCCAAAAAGACAATGTAAGCGTTCTTGCAGAATACGCGCTACGCAGCCAAGACCCATCGTTTGACAACGGATATATCTACAAGCGCGGAACTGCGCTTCTCCTCTCCGCATCTTACTCCACTCGCGGATTTAGCGCACTCCTCCAGGCTAAGCGCAGCGACAATATGTCGTTCCGCTCTGAGCGCGGACGATATGGCACTGCCGCATTCCTGAACAATATGCCCGCTTTCGCATATCAGCATACTTACGCTCTCGCAGCCATGTATCCATACGCTACACAGGCGGCACCGGGCGAATGGGCTTTTCAGGGAGAGGTTGGCTACTCTTTCCGCCGCGGCACTGCTCTCGGTGGCAAATATGGCACTAAGCTAAAGCTCAATGTCAGCCATATCCGCGGTCTTGACAAAGACTATGTGCCAGACTTTAACGGCTCTTATGCCGGCACTGAAGGCTATAAGACATCTTTCTTCGGCACAGGTGAGTTATACTATCAAGACATCAACGTACAGCTCGAAAAGAAAATCGCCAAGCAGTTTAAACTGAACTTGATGTACATGAACCAAAACTACAACAAGACCGTTGTGGAAGGTGAAGGTGGACGCGTAAAGTCTAATATCTACATTGCAGAAGGTAAATACCAGTTTAACGACCGATATACTCTCCGCGGTGAGTTCCAATATCTCAACACAAAGCAAGACTATGGCGATTGGATGTATGGATTGCTTGAGCTCTCCGTTCAGCCATACCTCATGCTGACTGTCAGCGACCAATGGAACAACGGCGATACAGATATCCACTATTACATGGCTTCTGTCACAGGTAACTATAAGGCACACCGCCTGATGGTGGGCTACGGACGTACTCGCGCCGGCTATAACTGCTCCGGTGGCGTATGCCGCTGGGTGCCTGCAAGCAAGGGACTAAATATTTCTTACAATTTCACATTCTAAATGACCCGAAATCATGAAACTATATAAATTTCTCCTCTCTGCCCTCGTAGTCACATCAGCTTTCACCTCTTGTGACGAAATAGACGAGAATGAACGCTATATCGAGCTCCCCGCAGCCGAGGTGCAGCGCAAGGTGCTACTTGAGGACTATACCGGTCAGATGTGCACAAACTGTCCTGATGCTCACCGACTTATCGCAAGTATGCAGGCACAGTATCCGGGTCAAGTTATCGCTGTATCTATCCATGCCGGAAATTTTGGCATTCTCGAAGGAAGCAACCCGAAAATCCTCGGACTTATGCAGCCGGAAGGCAATGAATATGCTACACATTTCGGCATTGACGCATATCCATCTGCTGTAGTTAACCGCGTTGGAGGTGCTATCGCCACAATGACAGACTGGTCTGCAGCAGTACGCAACGAAATTGAGAAGGAATCTCACCTTGATATTGAACTTGGCACTGCAATTCTTTCAGACGGAACGCTTTCCATAGCCGGAACTCTGATACCATCGGCAGATATCAACGGAAAACTTCAAATCTGGGTAACAGAAAGCGGCATCAGCGCAATGCAGATAGACAATGGCAAGCCTATAACTGACTATATCCACAATCACGTCTATCGCACGAGCGTCACAGACCTATGGGGTGATGCAGTCAGCCTTAAATCAGGCATTTACAAGGATTTCGGCTATCAAATCACACCAAAGGAAAACTGGAACAAGGAAAACCTCCACATCGTAGCTTTTGTCTATAACGACAAAGACGGCGTTTTCCAGGTAGAGGAATGCAAAGTGGCTTATTATGAAGAAGATACAGATGAATAACAACTAAAAATATTACTATATGAAGAAATTTTACACATTTATCACTCTCGTTGCCCTGGCTTTGAGTGTCAGTGCACAAAAGTTGAGCCTTGCCGTTGACGGATACACCGTGGAAAACGGCTCGACTTACGTCTATAAGACTCTTGACCCTGATTGGGAAGCAATCGGAGGCATCGTGTTCGCTCCGAAAGTGACCGTGACTTCCAGCGCAGACGTAGATGTAAAGGTGACTGCAACCGAGGCAAACGACAGACTTATTCAGCTTTGCTTCAACAGCAACTGCATGGCTGGCGGAAAAGTAACCCGCGATGCTTCAATTACTGCCAATACACCTTTCGACTTGGAATTTGACGCAGGTGCTACAAATCCATTTGCAGGAAATGAAATTGAGTTTTATGAAGTAGAATTTGAAATTACAGTCGTTGGTGTGCCTTCTCCGGATGCTTACTTCACCCTTATCTGTACAAACGACCCTGAAATAGGCGGTGTAGAAGGCATCACAATCCGCAATAACGTGGCTGTGGCAAATGGCAACCTTACTTACGCATTTTCAAACGCTGCAGATAGGACCATCAGCATCTATGCTCTCACAGGTCAGTGTGTTGCAAAGTATAACGTAAACAAGGCTGTTGGCTCTATCAACCTCCAGAACCTCCACAAAGGTATGTATGTATATCGCATCCAATCCGCAGGCAAGCCTGTCAGCGGCAAATTTATCATCCGATAGACATAAATTCAGAGATTTGACAAAACATTTTCACCGCTCGAGTGCTTCTGCCCGGGCGGTGATTTTTTCTTAACATTATTTTATGAAAAAAAATATTGCAAAGTATATGCGTGATTAGTGAAAAATAGTTACCTTTGCAAGAAAGAACAATTAATACTTACTATTAAATTTTTTTATCATGAGTAAACCTTACGTCGTAGGAATCGACATCGGTGGAACAAACACCGTATTTGGAATCGTAGATGCTCGCGGTGTAGTCATAGCCAGTTCATCTATTAAAACAGCAAAGCACAGTAGCATAGAGGCTTATATCGATGAGCTACATGCTGAACTTACTAAACTCCTTGAGGCTAACGACGCCTTGGGTAAAGTGCATGGCATTGGTATCGGCGCTCCTAATGCGAACTATTTTACAGGCACTATTGAGGACGGCGTAAACCTCCCATGGCCTACCCCAATACCACTGGCACAGCTTGTCAGCGAAAAATTTGGTATTCCTGTAGCAATCACAAACGATGCTAACGCAGCGGCTATCGGCGAAATGACATACGGTGCAGCTCGCGGTCTTAAGGACTTCATAATGATTACTCTCGGCACCGGTGTAGGTAGCGGTATCGTTATCAATGGTCAGATGGTATACGGTCACGACGGTTTTGCCGGCGAGCTCGGTCACGTTGTCGTAAAGCGCAACAATGGTCGTCTTTGCGGCTGCGGTCGTACAGGCTGTCTTGAAGCATATTGCTCTGCAACAGGCGTTGCGCGCACTGCTCGCGAATTCCTTGAAATCCGCCAGGAGCCTTCAATCCTCCGCAATATGCCAACGGAAGATATCACGTCTAAAGACGTTTACGACGCTGCTATCGCAGGAGATAAGCTCGCTAAGGACGTGTTTGAATATACCGGTGATATCCTTGGCGCCGCCCTCGCAGATTTCACTACATTCTCTGCTCCTGAAGCATTTATCCTCTTCGGAGGTCTTGCTAAGAGTGGCGAGCTCCTTATGAAACCTCTCCGCAACTCTATGGAGAAGAACATGATGCCTCTGTGGAAGGGTAAAGTGAAAATCCTCCTTTCTGAGCTGAAAGAGGCTGATGCTGCTGTCCTCGGTGCGTCAGCACTTGGTTGGGAAGCTAAACCTATCGTTAAAATCGTTCCTCCTGAACTTTAATAACTCATCATCTTTCAATGCCTTTATGCTGATAACCTGAGCATTGAAATAATAATTTACTGCAAAAGAGGGTGTATCAAAATTCGATATGCCTTCTTATGTTAATATATTGTAAAATATG
>JBJECS010000292.1:0-6425 GCA_051871335.1 Muribaculaceae bacterium
GCCTGTCGTGAAGCTCTGGCTTGCAGGTGCCTTGGTCACAAATCCGCTGTGACCCGGAAGTGCGAAGCCCTTCATCCATTCACCAGAGTTACCGCAGATATAGATATTGCCCGCAAGGTCCCATGCGATATCATACACGTTTGTCCCTATTCCGTGAGTGATTGCCATCACTGCCTGGAGATATGGAGTACCTTCTGCATCAAATTCTACTGAGTAAATAGTAAACTGTGTCTTTGAGCTTGCAACTGCCAAGTACTTATAATCTGGTGAGAAACGAAGACCGCCACCTCCGCGTACTTGGAGGTCTTTATAGCGTTCTACGCCCTCTGCATCTACATATACAAGTGCCGGCTGAGCATCTGTTGGTGTTGCGCGATATTGGCAATACCAAATTCCGCCTCGGTTATCTCGTGCAACATTTGTCACTTGTGGCATGATTGTATACTTATTGCTCAGAGCTTCTATGTTTTCTCCTGCTGTGAGAACGGTGCCATTGCCAAGAGAGATTACGTCTACTCTCGCATCGTATGTTGCTGCTAATTTCAGCTTTGAAAGAACAGCCATTGTCAGCTCTTCACCTGAACCCTGAATGTCAAGACCAACGTTAGGACCTGTCACATAGTTGCCGGCTGTGTCTGAATAATAGTTAGAACCGAATGTAAGGCCTGTTGTGAGAGATGTATACTTGTCATTGTTATACAGGTCTGTGAAGTCCTTAGCATAGCAGATATAGTCGCCTGCTGTGTTGCAGCGTGTCACGAAGATACGTCCGTCTGCACTTACGCGAACTCTCGCCAAGTCGGCGCCGTATGTTACGGAACTATATGTAAGTCCGCCCATAAAGCCATACTTGTTTGTTGCAGGGTTCTTGATTGGGTTTATTGCTGCGTCAAATGCGTAAAGACCGCCACCTATTCCGTCTCCGCTTGTGCCGGAAATATAAGTTGCGCTTGTTGTCGCCATTCCTTCAGTACAGTAAATATTACCGAAGTTTTCGCTTTCCATATTGTTGTCTACATCTACGCCGCGCGGGTGATAGAATTGGTAGCCTTTGATATATTCCGGTGCTGACTTAGCTGCATATTCCACTGCCACTTCCCATGTGTTGGTCTGCTGTGTCTCAGATGACACAAGTTCGGTGATGTCTAAAAGCTCCTGATGAGGACCTGCTTCCTGTGCTCCCGTTTCAAGCGATGTGATTACGTTGCCTTCTGGGTCGTAAAGGGTGATGATAGCATTTTCTACAGGTGCATTCAGGCTGTAGTTTGCTTCAAAGCTGTTATCCTTTACAGTTCCGATAAGTCCGTATGCATAAGCGTTTGCTGTACCTGTTGCTGGGCTGTATGAGGGAGCCGATGCCTCTGTCCACTGATACATCTTGCCGTCTACGATTAGGCTAAGAACGAGCTTGGATGCTGTTGGGATGTCTGTAGCGTCAACAGTTACGTTTGCACTGACGTGTGCTGTAGCAAAGCCTGAAGTAGGAGTGATTTCGCAGTTTACGGCGATTTCCTTTGCAGCACTGAAGCCGTCGGTAACATCGTAGAGTTTAAGACCTGTCACATTGCCGTCTTCCACTATAGGAGCTGCCATAAGTGAGCGACCTGCATATTTTGCATAGTTTGCACCGTTTCCTGCCGCAGGAACTTGTGAGTTCGTGCCGAGGATTGTTTCTTCTTTAGCATCTGCATTGAAGTGCCATTCCATAGGAGAAATGAGTCCGCCATCGTAAGTATAGTAAGACTTGTCATTTGGTGACACGTTCAGTTCATAGTCATCGTTAACGGCAGTTACGTCTCTACTAAATGAACCGGAGCAGTTTGCACGAGTAGTGGAAACCATAGCACCATCAGCAATACCAAAGTTGACAATTCGCATACCTTGTGCTGCTGCAGTGCCGCAAGTAGTAATCAAATTACCTTCTTCAAGCGTGCCGCTGTATGTCATTGTGTTACCAATAAGTCCGCGGTTATAGTTGCCGGAGAAAATAGAAGTAAACCATACGGAAACAGTGCCCGGCAGACCCGTTGCCTCGTCTTGTGTCCATTTGTATGCGTTGAACACACCGCGGCTTTCACCGTCATTGGAAGCAACACTTTCACTAAAGTGGTTCTTGCCATAGCTACAACCTACAAGCACGCCTTCTGCCGTAAGTGCTATGTCAGAAAGTTTCAGCTTTCCATTTGCTGGCATTGCAATGCCTGTCTTGTCCAGTTCTGTCACAGCACCGTCTTTGACAGCATACACATACGGCTCATTTGCATCGTCAAGCGCAAGGATATATGCCACACCATCTTTATAGATTTGGCGGCGGATTGTCTTGCCTGCAAGTACGTCAGCTGCTACAAGCTCTGTCTCTGTTGCTGTGCCCATGTTATACTGTGAGAAGAGATGGAAACCTGTACCACCTGCTACCGGGTCTGGATAGTTTTCGTAAACCTTTGTAGGAGGAACATAGCTTTCGCTTTCAAGCTGCGCTTTGGTGTAAGAAGTAGTTGCTGCCTTGACAGTAACAGCTACAGGGTCAATTGCCTTGTATCCGTCGCATGTGATTTCAAGAGTATAGTCTCCGGCCTCAATGTTCTTGAACACGAATGCGCCATTGTAATAGTTGTCTGTCACATATTCCGCAACTTGTACCCCATCTTTCTTCAAGATTACCTTTGCCCCATTCAGCGGGAGATATTTGTCGTCTGACGTTGCATTTGCAGTATACGCCGCATCAGAGAATTTTTCGTGGAGGTCACGCACGATACCATAAATATCGCCGTTGCTCTCCTTTGCAACTCCGAAGTAATCTGCAATACCGCGTGCGTATGCATACCCTTCCAGATAGTCCGTATCATAGTTCATGGCACGGTGGCGTGCAGGCTGATATGTGTGGAAATATCCCTCTACAAGGAAGCCCGGTACATTGTGGTGTAGCACGCCAAGATAAGAGCGGGCGCCAGTAGTGCTATTCAAGCTTGAACCGCCATAGAAACTGATATCACCACGCAGGTTTGGATTTGTCAATGAATAATAGGTCCAAACCATATGTTCATTTCCATAGGCATACTTCCAGCACGCATTTGCCATCGCCTTTGACTCCGCCTGGGTGTCTGTGCCGAAATCCGTAATATCTGATGGAACTGTACAATTATCCCAGCCTCGATATAGGAATAGCGGATAATTCGTATTTGTACCCTCTGTTGCAGCGTTTGAGTGAATGGAAATAAACACATCGAAGTTATTAAAATTAACTTCTGCAGCAACTTCGCTTAGGTTGCGGTTGTAGTAATACAAGTCTGCCGGTGTTGCATCTCCAAGCTGGCTTTCAGTTCCGTTATCATCATGGTAAGGACCGCACTTGACATGGCTCATTACGATATTATTCTCAAGGTCGCGCGCTGCGCCTATTTGCCACCGTTCGCCTGTCTGGTTTTTCGTCTCGTCATACTTAAGACCGTATTCGCGCAGTTTTTCAAGCACGCCGAACCCTTTGCGCAGGTTTGTGTTGGACTCAAAAAAGCTGAGTGTATCAGTGTTTGTACGGGAGTATGCCCCGTGACCCACCAGCGTACATGGACGGTCGTTTGCTGTCCAGCTTCCATGACCCGGATTGATATATACTCGCAATTCGTCTGCATTTACTGCTGATGCTGCTACGCCTATGGTAAGCGCCATTGCAGCTAATATTGTTTTCTTCATGGCTCTTACTTATTTTAGGTTAATAATGAATAGTTCGCCATTCCCGTCAATAAAAGCGATATGCTTCCCGTCGGATGTGGTGCTCGGATACATAGCTATCATCGTTGGCTCTGTCACTGTCTGCTTCTTGCCGCTCAGGTCTGATACCACGATTGAAGATGATGTGACATACTCACCGTTGTCTGCATCTTTCATGCCTACTACCATATTATTGCCAAGCCACTTCGCTGCTCGCAGTTCGCCCAGTCTTACAGGATTGCTACCGTCGATATTGCATACATAGCAGCCCTTATATGCCACCCAGTATACGATTTTTGTCTTGTCTGGAGACAATGATGGCCACAGATAGCTTGAACGACCCTGTGGGTCAAGTGTCTTGGTCACTCCGTTTACTGTCACGTTGAGATGACCATAGTCTATTGACACTACTACGTCTTTCTCTACAGCTCCTCCCACAAGGTTCTTGGATTTTAGCTTGCCGTTATTCACAGCATTTGCTGTCTTGCCGCAGAAACTGTAACCTGAAAGGTTGCGGCTCGGCGCTACAAGCTCTACCTCGCTGCCTGTCGCGATATTCACATTGTGAAGTGAAGTATAACGCAGATTGTTCTTTGTACTGACACGACGGAACATTATGTTCTCGCTGTCATCGCTGATTACCATGCCAAATGCACTCGCATTTTTGGCTACCACTGTTTGTTTGCCGGTGGCAACGTCTATCGTAGCTATGCCGCTCCCTGATGGGTCTGATGCCACAAAAAACGTTCCGTCAGGACTGATTGTCGCACTTGATACTCTTACATTCTCCGGCAAACGGACCTTCGTAAATGAGTCCACATTTACCAGCTGTGCAAAAGCTACCAAACCGCCACACATCAATACTGCTGAAAGTAAAAACTTTTTCATTGATTGTAGTTTTTTTTAGGTTAATATTTAAGGGTTTGCATTATTTTTTATAAAACCTACGGCAAATATACAAACATTTTTCCGTATATCCGTATTTTTATTTCTAAAATGTCATAAATTTCCTCCACAAAATTATTTGCATATACAGAAAAAGTCGTAACTTTGTGAAAAATAAGTATTAGAGCATGAGATTAGTAATACAACGAGTGAAATCCGCTTCCGTCACTATCGATGGCAATCTCTTTTCAGCCATCGGCGCCGGGCTTTTGGTCCTCGTCGGGGTCGCCGTCGGTGACACTAAAGACGACATGGAATGGCTCGCCGCTAAAACTGCAGCCCTCCGTATCTTTGACGACGAAAACGGCGTCATGAACCGCTCAGTCATTGACGCTGACGGCGAAATACTCGCCGTCTCGCAATTCACTCTTAACGCCTCCACAAAAAAAGGAAACAGACCAAGCTACATCCATGCCGCTGCTCACGAACTCGCTATCCCGCTTTACGACGATTATTGCGACCGGCTTTCCCAAATCACCGGCAAAAAAACTCTAAAAGGCGTTTTCGGTGCCGATATGCAAGTCGCTCTCATTAACGACGGCCCCGTCACTATTATTATTGACTCTAAACTCAAAGAATGACCACGGACAAAGATTGCCAAATGACCATCGAACAGCTTCAAAAAACTGTTGATGAATGGATTAACACTATTGGTGTGAAATACTTCTCACCTCTGACAAACATGGCTATCCTGACCGAAGAAACCGGAGAAGTCGCTCGCATCATGGCGCGTAAATTTGGCGACCAGTCTTTCAAACCCGGTGAAAAACAAGACCTTGCCGACGAGCTCGCAGACCTTATTTGGGTCGCTGTCGCTATCGCAAACCAGACCGGGGTGAACCTTACTACAGCCATCAAAGACAACATCGCTAAAAAAACTCTCCGTGATGCCAACCGACACAAAAACAACCCTAAACTGAAATAATTTTAACCCTTAATAAAAAACTATTTAGAACTATGATGGTAGATAAATATCACGAAGCCATTAACGCTTCTGCCGTAGTTAGCAACGACGACGCTGTCAAGGCTGCCGTGCAAAAAATCCTCGACGAACACCTCGCCGAAAACATGAACCTCGATGTGTACAAATTCCTTTTCAACACTATCGACCTTACCACCCTCAAAAGCACCGACTCACCACAGTCTGTCGCTAAATTCGTTGAACGAGTAAACGATTTCGACAACGAGCACCCCGAACTAAAAAACGTCGCCGCAATCTGCGTATATCCAAACTTCGCACAGGTCGTCAGCACTATGCTCGACGTCTCTAACGTCAACGTCGCTTGCGTTTCAGGATGCTTCCCTTCTTCACAGAGCTTCATTGAAGTAAAAGTCGCTGAAACCGCACTCGCCGTTGAAGGCGGAGCTGACGAAATTGACATCGTCTTCAACCTCGGTAACTACTTCGACGGTGACTACGAAGAAGTTTGCGACGAAATTCAGGAAATCAAGCACGCTTGCCGAGACTCTCGCCTCAAAGTTATCCTCGAGACCGGTGCTCTCAAGACCGCTGAAAACATCAAAAACGCTTCTATCCTGTCACTGTATTCAGGAGCCGACTTCCTCAAGACTTCAACAGGAAAAGAATACCCCGGAGCAACTCTCGAAGCAGCTTACGTAATGGCACAGTGCATCAAGGAATACTACGACAAAACCGGAACTATGGTCGGATTCAAAGCCTCCGGAGGCGTTGCAACTACCAAAGAGGCTGTCGAATACTTCACAATCATAAAAGAAGTTCTCGGCGAACAATGGCTTACCAACGAATACTT
>JBJECS010000293.1:0-6415 GCA_051871335.1 Muribaculaceae bacterium
AGCAATGAGGTATATCGCAGTGGAACAAAGGGGTATAATCTCCTTGCCAATATTGCAGCAGACATCAAGTTTACGAATTGGCTGCAGTTCCGCTCACTATTTGGCTATGATGCAAAATTCTGGGATGCAGAAAGTTTCTCACCGAAATATAACTGGAAACCGACACCAGTGGAGGAAAGTTCACAATATCAGAGCAGCAATAAGTCGTTTACATATCTATGGGATAACTACTTTACCTTTAACTATACGTTTAACAAGAAGCATGACCTGAACGTGATGGCAGGTATGTCAGCACAGTGGAATGACTATCAGTGGATAAACGGACAGGTGAACGGCTTCCTCTTTGACAATGTACATCAGATAAACAATGGTGAAAAGGTGTATGACTTTGGCGGATCTCGCAATGACTGGTCACTACTGTCTTATATGGCGCGAGCAAACTATGTGTATGACAATAAGTATTATCTGACAGCAACAGTACGCCGCGACGGTTCAAGCCGCTTCGGACCAAAGCAGCGCTGGGGAACATTCCCATCAGCATCAGCAGCATGGCGCATTTCGTCAGAAGAATTTTTCCCGAAAGATATGGTGCTCAATGACCTGAAGCTTCGTTTGGGGTATGGTCTGACAGGTAGCCAGGCATCAGTAGGCAACTATAGCTATATTTCATCACTGACAACAATCCTTTATCCATTCGGACCAGATGCAGACGGAGAGCAGAGTGCACTTTATTCACAGGTTCTGTCAAATCCGTATATTCACTGGGAAGAGATAGAGCAGTTTAATGCGGGTGTTGATATGTCGTTTTTCAAGTCACGCCTAAATGTAAGCCTTGACGGATATATCAAAAACACGAATGACATGCTGGTAAAGGCAGCAATTCCAATCACATCAGGATATGAAGATACATTCGATACATACACTAATGCAGGTAAAGTACGCAACATCGGTTGGGAACTGACAGCTAACTCACTGAACGTTCAGGGAGTTGTAGACTGGGAGACAAACCTTGTTGTAACGTATAATAAAAACAAGATAAAAGACCTGAACAGTGACAGCCCACTGTATCGCAACCAGTTTGGCGGCGCATATGCGACAATTCTCTCAAAAGACCTTCCAATCAATGCCTTTTATGGCTATGTGACAGATGGAATATTCCAGAACCAGGCAGAAGTGGAAGCACACGCAATCCAGGCAGGCGCAGAGCCGGGCGACATCCGTTTCAAAGACCTCAATAATGACGGTGTAATCAATGATGAGGACCGCACAGTGATAGGCAATCCAAATCCGACCTGGCTCTTCTCAATGAACAACCGCCTTGCGTATAAGGATTTTGAACTATCAATCTACCTACAGGGAGCAGCCGGAGGCAAGATTTACAACCGTACACGCTCAGTGATGGAAAGCATGTCTGCGGCATATAACCAGTATGCAAGCACAGCAGAGCGTTGGCACGGCGAGGGAACTTCAAACAGCATGCCACGCGCGGTATGGGCAGACCCGAATGGAAATAACCGCATCAGCGACCGCTGGGTAGAAGATGGTTCATATCTCCGCATCAAAAACATCACGCTTGGCTATAACGTACCGAAGCCACTGCTCCGCAAAATCGGATTTGAGCAGGCACGCGTAATCCTCTCATGCGAGAATGTAGCAACAATCACAGGCTATTCAGGCATAGACCCAGAAGTAGGGATAGACGGAATAGACTATTCAAGTTTCCCATCATCTCGCACATTCAACTTAGGCGTATCACTTAACTTCTAAACATTAGAAAATCATGAAAAATAAGATATTTATGACCCTTGTGGGAGCAGCTGCCCTAATGTTCAGCTCATGCTCAGACTTTCTTGAGAAGTCACCTTACGACCAGGTTGACCCCCAGGAAAATGTAACAGACGAGGTAGCAATAGCGATGGCAAACGCATGCTATGTACCTCTAAGGTCGTCAAACCTATATAACCAGCGCATGTGGTCGCTTGATATAGTAGCGGGCAACTCAAATGTAGGCGCAGGCGGTGGTGACGACGGAATCGAGACAACTCAATGCGCAAACTTCACAGCGAACTCAGACAACGGAATGGCACTGTATATGTGGCGTTCACCATGGATAGGCATAGCTCAATGTAATAACCTAATCCAGAGCCTTGAGAACGCGAGCGATATCAGCAGCGACATCTATGACCGCTGCATGGGAGAGGCGCTTTTCCTCCGTGCACACTATTATTACATCCTTGTGCGCCTGTTTGGTGACCTTCCAATCCGTACGGAGCCATATGAACCTGGAACATCAACGGCAATAGCACGCCGCCCGGTGGCAGAGGTTTATGAGCAGATAATCAGAGACGTACGCCAGGCAATAGACCTGCTACCAGCAAAGGCAGAGCTTGATACGTATAACAAGGGACGTGCGTGCAAGGAAGCGGCACTGTATATGATGGCAGATATAGACCTGACACTTGCGCAAGATGACGCAAGCCGCTATTCAGAGGTAGTGACTCTTTGCGAAGAAATCGAAGCCCTTGGCTATGACTTGCGCACATGTGAGTATAAGGACAACTTCAACTGCCCAGTACGCAATGGAGCAGAATCAATCTTTGAGGTTCAGTATTCAGGCAGCACAGAGTCTGATTTCTGGGGAAATACACCGTACAGCTCCTGGCTCTCAACATTTATGGGACCACGCGGTTCAAACCTCGTAGCAGGATGCTATGGATGGAACCAGCCGACACAAGAATTTGTGGATTCATATGAAGAGGGTGACCTCCGCAAGGATATAACTATCTTCTATGACGGTTGTCCAGACTGGGAAGGAACGCCATACAAGAAAAGCTGGTCTAATACAGGCTATAACGTGCGTAAATTTCTTGTGTCAAAGACAATATCACCGGAATATAATACAAATCCGTCAAACTTTGTGGTATATCGCTATGCAGGCGTTTTGCTGATGAAGGCAGAGGCACTAAACGAGCTTGGCATGACAGCAGACGCATCATTACCACTGAACATAGTACGTCGCCGTGCAGGTCTGCCAGATGTACTTGGGTCAGGAAAGACAAAAGAGGAGATGCGTGAGATAATCATCCACGAGCGCCGCATGGAGCTTGCGTTTGAAGGTCACCGCTGGTTTGACATGATAAGAATCAATCACGGTGATTATGCCCTAAACTTCCTGCATTCAATAGGCAAGGTAAATGCAACAAAGGACCGTCTGCTGTTCCCAATTCCACAGACAGAACGCGACGGCAACCCATTGATGAGTCAAAACGATGGTTATTAATCTAAAAATCCGCAATTATCATGAAACTAAAGTATATATTCAATACAATAGCCGTAGCAGCAGTGACAATGTTTACTGCATGTACAGACAACGACTATACAGAGCTTGACAAGGGTAGCGAAGAATTGGCTATCAGCGCAAGCAGTATGGAGGTAATCCTGAATGAGGCAGAGCACTCATCAGAGGCCGTAAAGGTGACATGGACGACCGGAACGAACTACGGCACAGGAGCACGAATCTCATACGACCTTGAAATTTCTCTTGCCGAAAACGATTTTGCAGAGCCGGTATACGTCTATACAGGTGAGACGCAGAAATATTCATGGGCACCAAACGTGGAATCGCTGAACAATACGCTTATCAACCAGCTTGGAGTTCGCCCGGGCGAGACAGTAGACCTTGCCGCGCGAGTGACAGCTCACGTTGCAGGCATGGAAGAGCCACAGGTGGCAACGACACAGTTTACCGTAATGGCATACAAGCCAGTGACTACAACGCTTTACATCATAGGTGATGCAGCACCAAACGGATGGAGCGCGGACAATGCGTCAGAAATGACACACAAGGATAATGGCATATTTACATGGACAGGCAGTCTGAAATCAGGTGAGTTTAAGTTTATCACCACAAAGGGACAGTTCCTGCCATCATATAACAACGACGGCAATGGCGGTCTTGTATATCGCGATTCAGATGACCAACCGGACAACAAGTTTGTGATAGATGAGGCTAAGACCTATCAGGTGGACGTAAACCTTCTTACCCTGAGCATGACAATCGCAGAAAGTGCAGGCGAAATGCCGGCGTACGATGCACTCTATTTCGTAGGCAATGAGACGGGCTGGAGCTTCTGGTCAATGGCAAAAGACGTGCTTGACCCGTATCTGTTCCGCATAGGAGTACACTTCACTCAGGGCGGCGAGTTTAAGTTTGGTACGAGTGACGGCTCATGGGAAAATATGTTTAAGGCAGCAGAGGCGAATGCGTCATATACAAATAGCAGTGTTGTATTTGTCAAAGGTTTTGACCCGGACAATAAGTGGTGCCTAAAAGATGACGAGAACAACAAGCCGTATAAGATATGCTTTGATATTCGCAGTGGCAAGGAGCGAATGCTAATGACAGAGTTCGTGCCATACGATTGCATTTATCTTGTAGGTGACGCAACTCCAAATGGATGGGACCTTGGCAATGCCACAGCAATGACGGCAACAGACGACCCGTACGTGTTCACATGGAGCGGCAACCTTAATGAAGGAGAGATGAAGTTTAGCTGTGACAAGCAATCAGACTGGAATGGCGCATGGTTCCTTGCCTCAAAGGGAAATATGGAGCCAACCGGAGCGATAGAACCATTACTCTTTGTGGACAAGAGCAGTGACACATTCAAGGCTCAATACCTTGACGTGAATGTGGGTGATGTAGACCAGAAGTGGAAGATAACATCCTCAGGCTCATATACCATCACTCTTGACCAGCTCCATGAAACAGTAATCATCACAAAAAACTAAGGAGTAATAATCATGATAAATTACAAGTATATACTTGCATCACTTGTGCTCTGCGCTGCTACAACCTGCAGTTGTAGCAGTGACGAGCCGGGGGATGGACCTAATACGAAACCAGACCAGGGCGGAGGCGAGTCATCAGTGACAGACGTCAGAACAGTGAAATCATCACTAACTGTAGAACTCAGCACAGACCGTGCGTGCTATATCCCCGGCAGCAAGGTGACATTCGCGGCATCTTCAGTACCAGCCGGAGCAAAAATCCGCTATCGCCACGGTGCGGAAGTAATCTCAGAGCAGGATATGACCGGTACGACATGGACTTGGACAGCTCCGAGCAAGGACTATATGGGCTATCTTGTGGATATTTACAAGATGAGCGGCGAAAATGAGGAGACAGTTCTGGGAACGATAGGTGTAGATGTGTCGTCTGACTGGACATTATTCCCTCGCTATGGTTTCGTAGCCACATTTGACGGTTCAAAACTTGCCGATGGTGTTATAGAAGGCGAAATGGAGTTTCTAAACCGCTGCCACATAAACGGTGTTCAGTTTCAAGACTGGCATTATAAGCATCATTGGCCACTTGGCGGCACACGAGACAATCTACTTGACGTATATAAGGACATAGCTAACCGCGACATCTATACTTCTGTTGTGAAAAAATATATAAATGTTCAGCATGGCTATGGAATGAAGTCAATTTTCTATAATCTGTGTTTTGGAGCACTTGACGATGCAGCAAGCGACGGTGTGAAAGAGGAATGGTATTTATTTAAGAATACTCAGCACTCAGATAAGGATTTCCACGGGCTGCCATCTTCATGGAAGAGCGACATATTCCTTGTAGACCCGTCAAATCCTGAATGGCAAGCATACCTTGCCGAACGCAACGATGAAGTTTATTCCAACATAGACTTTGATGGCTATCAGATAGACCAGCTTGGCTACCGCGGCAATCTGTATGACTACAATGGCAATGCGGTAAATCTCCCGAAGGGGTATGCCTCTTTTATTGAAGCGATGAAGAAGCGTCACCCGGATAAACGTCTTATAATGAATGCGGTAGGGAGCTATGGTGCATCTCAGATATGTGGCACAGGAAAGGTTGATTTCTGCTATAATGAAATGTGGAACGATGAAGACCAGTTCTCAAGCCTATATAATATAATCAAGGCGAATGACACCTACAGTAACCATACGCTTAGGACGGTTTTTGCCGCATATATGAATTATGACAAGGCAGACCGCGAGACGGGATATTTCAATACCCCGGGCGTGCTTCTGACAGATGCAGTAATGTTTGCCCTCGGTGGAGCGCACCTTGAACTTGGCGACCATATGCTGAGCCGCGAATATTTCCCGGCGTCACCATTGGCAATGGATGAGGAGCTAAAGACGGCAATAGTACGCTATTATGATTTCGCAACAGCGTATCAAAACTATCTTCGCCAGTATTCATCACAGAATGAGACGGTAGTGACAATGTCTTGCACAGATGCGTCCAAGAAGATATCTATCAATTCATGGCCACCAAAGCAGGGCAATATCTCAACCTACGCAAAGACAGTAGATGGCGCCACGGTGATACATTTGCTGAATTTCCGCAATACCGATGATATGTCTT
>JBJECS010000294.1:0-6401 GCA_051871335.1 Muribaculaceae bacterium
ATCCATCTTATCAATAACGAGTGTACCCTTGCCTATCACATTGCCATTTTCATAATCATCACCTGCCACGATTTCTACCTTGAACTCTGCATTTGTGATGTATGAGCCGTCTGAATTATTCAGTTGAGTTGCAAAATATACGTGAGAGAGGTTGAACCCTTCTTCCGGTGCTACGAAATGAGTCGCTGATATATACTTGCCGTAAGTATTTCCCGTTCCGTATGAGTATGAAAGATTGTCTATTGACGTGTGGAAGAGGATGTTGTTATAATCAAAGTCACTAGGACCATCAAAGAAGTTGGTAGGAGCTGCAAGCGGTTTGATTTCATTATTCAAGTTTGCTTGGAGCTCTGCAAGCTGTACTTCTGACAGTTCACCATTTACTGACATTGGTGATACACCGCCGCCTGATTCGCCTTCTTCCGGCGTTTCACCTGCGCCGGTCATGTCAAGGCGGAGTGTGTAAGTGAGCTTATAGTTACCCTCATTTGAAATCTTGAGCGCTTCTTCGCCCTTGTAGTCCGGAGCCGCATTGACAATAGCGATTTCCGTCTTGTCGAGCCACAGCTCCGGTATGTCTGTCACTACAAACTTCAGGTCTACTGTCTGAGTGAGGTAATTTTCACCGTCAAGTGTGTATGTAAACGTCATTGGCAGTGAATATTCTCCGATTGTAGCGTAGCAGTCCCAAGACATCGGCATTGACAGGAGTAGTGGCTGTGATGGAGTCACTTCTATTGGCATGCCGCGATAGTATTCATAAACCTGCCACTGGAGGCTTGTCTCGCCTGTCAGCCAGTCTGGTACCACCATCTGGGCCATCAGCATGAAGAGAGGATACTCCATATCATCCACAGGACTGTCGTATGCGATGTCCACGATTGTCATCGCTGCTGTTCCGCTGTTCTCTACCTTGAACTGGATTTCATATGGCGCGCCCATATACTGTACGCCCGGACCAGACTCTTCGGTAGGGATTTCCTGGTAGCCTGCAACGTGTTCAAGGCTAAGTGTTTCAGGCCATACCGGGTTTGCTTCACCTGTTATGGTGATATTTACTGGAACCTCTATCTTCTCTTTATGAGGTACGTTAGTGTTGATTGTCACTGCATCGCTATAGTCACCCGCCATCTTGTCTGTATCTACATTCAGGCTGACTGTCTTGCTGCTTGATGGCTCTATGGATGATTCTGCTACAGGGCTGAACTGTACCGCGTTGCCAAACTGGATATACCTGTCTGGTATCACGAAATACTGGCTGCCACCTTCATTACATGCGCCTGCAAGTCCGAATGTACCGTAGATAATTGCATAGTCGCCTACGCCCTTATACTGATACTTGAAGCTACCGTCCTTGCGCATGATGAGCTGATAGCATACGCCGATATTCATTGAGTTTCCATACTCCATCCAAGACACTACCACTTCATTTTCTGTCATGTAGTGATATGTTCCGGCTGTTGCGTTTGTATCCATTGTATGGAGTCCCCAGTATGGTGCTATGATATTTGTGTAGATTGAACCTGTCGGGAAATCTGCCGGTGGTTCTGGCCATATCTTTTCATCACTGCGCTGTGTGAATGACACGAAACCTGTGTTATAGATATACAGCTTCGTGTATTCCTGACCATAGAACGGGAACGCAAACGGTAGGTTAACTTCAAGGTAGTCATGAGCGTTATAGTATGAGAAGCCATTGCGCTCGCCAAGTCCGTTTTCTATATCTACCCATTCATATTTCACGTTCTCATCATCAACTGAGGCGCTGTATATGTATGAAACCTTTGCATCTGATACACTTGGGTCATTTACACTTGTGAACGAACCCGGTACTATTGAATAAACCAGTGTCTCATTTCCTGAGTTTGTGATAGTGAGCTCTTTTGAAAGTGATGCTCCGCTTTCCACTGTCTCAGAAATCTCTGTGATGTTCAGGTCTGCTTCAGGACTGCCGATTACTTCACCTGTGATTGGATATTCCTTGGTCACATCGCCTGTATATACAACATTCAATTTGGCTGAATAGATGCCCTCATTGGCTGTGTTCATTGTGACGATGAAGTCCTTTGACATGCCCGGTTTTATTTCAGTGCTTGCAAAGTCTATTGCAAACACGTCTGAAATAATACTTGCAGATTCAACAACAAAGCCTTCACGACCCGTATTCTTCACTGTAAACACTGCTTTCGCATCTGAATTGCGGAATACTTGTCCGAAATCAATAGTTTCCTGCACAACAGTAATTTCTGGCTGAAGGTCGCCGATTATTCTTGCATTGAATGTAGCGTAAGCTGTTGCATTATTCGGGTCATTAGTTTCAATAGCCAGGCGGTTTGTGATATCGCCTGCTACCATTGTTTCATCACCCTGAATTGCTGCCGTTACTTCTACGCTTTCTCCCGGGCTTACTATTCCATAGGCTGGAGTAATGCCTTTCACGAAGTATGGCGCTGGGGCTGCAAACTTAACGGAGGTCTGAGTCTGGAACTGCTTGTATAATTGACCTGCCGGGTCTTCGCTTGTACCCCAGTAGTCTGCTATGTCAGCTGAAGTCAGCACGAGTGCATCTGCATTGCTTTCGTCCTTTATTCCACAGAATAGGGTTGAACCTCCCTGGAACAGACGGTCTACTTCTGTCTCATAGCCCCAGTCATCGTAGCCCATTTCCGTTCTTACATAGTCGTCATAGAAGATTTCTATATCGCCATTTGCTGATAGCATGATGCGGAACGAGATTGGTGATGTCTCTACGTCATATTTCACAGCAAGAACATTGTCGTATTTCACCACAAATTTGCCGTCTTGCTTAGCGTATGTGACGTGTGAATTAGGACCGAACTGCAACTGATGCCCGTATGCTGATATGTATGCTACACCTTCAAGGCTTGATGATGTTGGGGTCAGCGGTGGAAAGTAGCTGTATTCGCCCAATGAGAATGAAAGGCCGCCAAGGCTGTTGATATACACTTCTGTGTATGTCTTTCCATAGAATGGGAAGTCAAATCCAAGTGCAATAGACTTAGTGTTCTTCACATTGTCTGTAAACGTTGAAGTCACTTCTGTCTCGCCGATAAGCTCTGGATTGCCGTCATAGGTGAAATCCGTTGCTTCTCCAAGGTTTGTCAGTGATGAGTAGCCAAACTTGTGTGATGCCTTGCCTGCTGATGCCTCTATCTGATGGTCTGAGAATTTCGGGAAGACGTATTCCAGTGGATAGTTGCCCTCGTTCTTGATTGTGAACTTGCTCTCTATAGCATCTGCATCCACTATTATGTCACCAAGTTCTGTCACTGCCGGCTCTACAACAATCTTTGCCGGGTCTATCGCTACACCCTGTACTGTAACCTTAAATTCTACGCCTGTTGCGCTCTTGAAGGTAATTACTCCGGTGTGTGTGCCCGCTGATTTCGGTGAATAGATGATTTTGAATTTTGAGCTGCTGCGTGCCGGGAAACCGTTCGTCGGTACGTCTTTCAGGCTGAATGCGTCATTGCTGATGCTCCAGCTGCTTGACTGTAGATAACCATAGTTGCCCGTAAATACACCATACCCCTCATTAAACACCTCTACCTCTACCGTCTTGCTTTCGCCTACGAGCAGAGAGCTGAAGTTTACGATTTTTGCGGCAGACATTTCAGGAAGGTTATTCTTCACTGTCACTGTCACCGGCAATACGATGCCGTTTTTATCGCTCTCGTTTGTTGTGAAAGATACGTTAAACTTGTATGTGCCGTTCACCAGCTTCTGTCCGTCATTCTCAATGTTCACGCTCTGGCTCTCGCCCTGTTTTACGATTCCTTCTGACGGGTTGAGGCTGAAAACCTTGTCCCATGCCGGGTTCTTGCTCATCGCTGCGATTGCCCAAGAAACATTGGAGCCAAGAGACTCATATGCGCTGCCCTTAAGTGCTTCTGTAAGTGGTGTCCACGTTGCGCCTCCGTCACAGCTCATGTAGCTAAAGCCGGCTGCACCTGACGCTGACTTGCCAAGACCAAGCTGATAGCCGTATGAATTGCTTTCTGCCGGATAATGTACCACTACCCAGAATGATTCTTCTGGTCCGAAGAATAGCTGTTCCTCAAGCTGTACCTGTACGCCTGAATAGAAATACGGCTTGATTTCCTGGAGCATATTTGCAGGGGTGAGCGCTCCTCCGCCCTTGTAAATCTGTACTGTCGGATTTTTGCCATACGTTGAGTAGATTTCTACATGTGTCAGGTTGAAGCCTTCAGGGAAGAAATCAGGGTCAATGTAGAAATACTGTGCCTGTGAGTTCGGAAGTGTCTTGTCTTCCTCGCCTATGCTTGCCCAGTATTCATCGTAATACTTAAACGAACGTGGATATTCTGATGCCTTGTAGTCTGAAGTATTGAACTTCTCAGACGTATTCGCATATTGTGTTGCGCCAAGGCGGCTCTTCAGTTTGCCTATTGCGCCCGGAGCAAGACGGTTGCTTGAAACTGACTTCGTCGCTGCTGCGTAAGACTTCGTTGCTATCTTGCCGCTCCATTTCAGAAGTCCCTCATCCGTATTGCCAATGTTGAATGTCGCTACCCCTGTCAATGAAGATGCTGCATCCACAGTCATCGTGAGAGATGTCTTGTCCACTGTCATCTTCGGACCTGCATTTGTCGTCGCTGATTTTACAGGCGACAGTGCTGCCGCATTTCCCCAGCGGTCAACGCCCTTTATTGCAACGTAATATGTCGTCAGTGATTTAAGCCCAGACAGTTCATACTGGAAAGTCTCACCTGAATTGGCAAATTTGGTGTCTATCACCACGTTGCTCACCGTTCCAAGCTCACTTTCTGTAAATTCCGTTGTGCTGTAATACAGGATATGGTGATTTACGTTACCCGTTGATGAATTTGGAATAACCCATTCCACTGTGATATTGTCCTGAGCAGGAAGGAGGCTGAAATCTGTGATTGATTCCGGCGCCTCACCCTCGGCATTCATCTGGAGTGCCTTTACCGCATCAATGTAGCCTACACCATGTAGTCCGCTCACTGCCGGATTATACTCGTAAATATCGTTTACTGAGGTCAGTATCTGCTGGCGGATTGTCTCTGCAGACATTTCAGGATTGCCATGCTGTGATACTACCAGCGCGGCAACGCCTGTCACGTGAGGCGTTGCCATTGACGTTCCCTCATTAAACCCGTAGGTGTCATTTGGAAGGGTACTTAGCACACCGCCCTGTGAACCGTAGGTCACAAGACCGCCCGGCGCAACGATATCTACCCATGAACCATAGTTTGAATATGGAGCTATTGAGTAGTCGTTTATCATACTGCCTACTGCAACTACGTTCTCATAGCATGCAGGATAGAAGTTGCCTGTAGCACCGTCATTTCCCGTGGCGAAAAACATTACACCACCCGCAAGATTGCGCTGTGACTTGATTCCCGCTTCTGCCTCCACACTCGCTTTTGTCCCTACAAAGTAGTCTATAGCGTCAAGCACGTCTTGCTCATAGTAGTCAGGTTCTGCCCAGCCCCATGAACAGTTCGCAAGCGAAGCTCCACGGTTTGCAGCATATACAATAGCTGCCGCATAGTCCGCGTTGCCTGAGCCGCTGCGTGAGTCAAACACCTGTGCAGACAGCATTCTTACACCGCTGCCCGGGGTGCCGTCACCACCTGCAACACCGCACACACCTATGCCGTTGTTGTTTACAGCCGCTACTGTTCCTGCAACGTGTGTTCCGTGATTGTGTGGATATACGTCGCTTCCGTTTGTACAGAAGTTCCAGCCATATACGTCGTCTACATAGCCGTTGCCATCGTCATCTACACCTGCAGTTCCATTAAGTTCGGCTTCATTGATGAGCACGTTTGCTGCAAGGTCTTCGTGAGTATAGTCTATACCTCCGTCAATGATGGCTACTATCACGTCGCTCTTTCCTGTTGTCGTCTTCCATGCCTCAAACAGGTTGATGTCCGCTCCCGCGCGGCTCCCGGAAAGTGCTCCGGTGTTGTTGTAATGCCACTGGCTGGAAAGACGTGGGTCATTAAATGGCATTGTGCTTGGGCGCTCTACTGCCATCGCAGACACTGTGTGATAAGCCCCGCTTCCGTCGCGCAGCGACATCGGCTTCTTTACTGTTGCCATCTGTACTCCTGATGTCCCCGCAAACATCGCCTTGACCTCTTCCGGGTCTTTTGTCTCGTCAAATGTGACTTCATACCAGCGGTCAAGCCCGTATAATGCCATCCTTGCCTCATACTTTGGCGCGTATGGGAATACTCTTCGCATCGTCTTTACCTTCGCTTTCGCAGACACGGCATCAAGCGAGCGAACCCCCGTCGTGAGCTGCCCGTTCCTTGCCTTTATCTCCTTGTTACCAACCTGTGTAGCCACTTCACTCTGCAGCTTCACGCGGATAACACCCTTTTGGG
>JBJECS010000295.1:0-6390 GCA_051871335.1 Muribaculaceae bacterium
GGGGTGTTGCTATAAAGCCTCAAATTGATAAGCCAAAGGGAAATGTCGTTGTTTTCAGCGCCACTACGAACGCTGAGACCGCTCATCCGTACAAGGAGAAAGTTCATGGTCTTTTCACTTACTTCATTTTAAAAAAATTGCAAGAAGCGGATGGTGTTGTAGATTTGGGGAATCTATCAGACTACGTCACCACAAACGTCTCACAGCATGCTATAAGCAAAATCGGTAAACCACAACATCCAACAATATCAACCGGCAATAACAAAGAAAATGTTTGGAGAAATACTGTAATTACAACTCTGTGATTAATTTAGTAATATAACATGACCCCAATCTTTAAACATATAATCATATCAATCATCTTGTGCATTGCTATTCAAGCATTTGCACAAGATGATGATTTAATTAGCAAATATAATGCATTTCATAACAAGGCTCAAACCGAATATGAAAATTTTAGATATAAAGCAAATATTGAATATGCAGAATTTGTAAAAAAATCATGGCAATACTTTGAGGTTAAACAAGCAATTGATAAGCCTAAAGATGACCAAGTCGCACCGATTATCATGACAGATAATGAAAATGACAGAAAACATGAAAGCAGACCAATCTCTACAAATCCTCCTATAATAGTACCGAAACCTCAGCCACAGCCGCAGCCAATATATCCTATAACACCGATATCGCCTATTCATGAAGACAGCTCTGAACAATGTGTTACATTTGAATATCTCAATACCAAATGCTTTGTAAGATATGGAGATGACATAAATTTTAGAATTGGAGACGTAAATGAATTCTCAATAGCAAATACTTGGGTTTCTCTGTCAAATAAATCACTTAATAATCTTATCATTGACTGTCTAAAAATTCGAGAAGAAATGAAATTATGCGATTGGGCATACCTTTGTATGTTAGACAAAATGGCCTCATCGTTTCTTCATAATAGAGATGATGCTACATTATTACAAGCTTATATCTTTTGCCAATCAGGTTATAAAATGAGACTTGCAATGGATGATAAACAATCACTAATATTACTATATGCAACAGACAATATTGTTTTTGGCTCTCCATTTCTGTTTCTGAACAACAAGAAGTTTTATACATATAATCATGTAGATGATACAAAACTAAAAGTATGTAATGTACCTTTCAATAATGAAAGAGACATGTCTCTATCTATTGACACACCA
The DNA here is from genome assembly GCA_051871335.1 of Muribaculaceae bacterium. GTDB lineage: Bacteria > Bacteroidota > Bacteroidia > Bacteroidales > Muribaculaceae > CAJUPY01. The sequence goes on from JBJECS010000295.1 coordinate 1,200, forward strand.
CCTGAAGTTAATTATATACCATCTGAAGAGAGAGTATTAAAATCTAAAAGATACCCGGACTTTACCATTAAGTCAAATATCAATACAAGCTTAATATCCTTTTATGACTCTTACCCTACTTCACAATTAGAAAATGACGCAATTTCCCGCTGGGCTATGTATGCAAACACGCAATTAGATTCCAATGTTAAACAACATATATACTCACAAATAAAGCCGTTAATCGCAGGACTCTCAAAAAAAGAAGCTGCTGAAAAATTATTAAATTTTGTACAAACTGCATTTGTATATGAGTTTGATGAGAATGTTTGGGGGTGCGACAGAGCATTTTTCTCTGAAGAAACTCTTTTCTATCCTTACTGTGATTGTGAAGACCGTTCTATTCTATTTACGAGATTAGTAAGAGACTTGCTTAACCTGAACTGTCTTTTGGTCTTTTACCCCGGACACCTTGCTACAGCCATTGAATTTGAAGACTCTGTCCAAGGAGATTACATAAAAGTAGGTAACCGTATTTTTACGATTGCCGATCCTACATACATTGGAGCGCCTATAGGAGTTACTATGCCAGATATGGACAACAAAACTGCAGAAATAGTAATACTTTATTAATTAAATTTTCTCACGAAAATTGAACAATTTCGTGAGAAATTGGGTATATTTACATATAGCATTATTTGCTAACTTTGCAAAAACAAAAGCAATATGAGACGTAAATATATCCAATATCTTTTTATTTACATTGCTACACTGGCACTTACTGCATGTAGTAGCGAAAGACAGACCGACGAAAAGCCCGCAAATGTGCACTCATTCACCATCAACGGCACCGCCAATGGAGGACGCGTGGAATTTCCCGGGAAAGTAGCTGCAGCACAAGAAGTTAACCTTGGATTTAAGGTTAGCGGCACATTGAGTGCAATCCATGTTGAGGAAGGTGCATCATTCCGTAAAGGGCAGCTTATAGCAGAAATAGACCCTGCCGACTACCAAATCCAATTCAACGCCGTAGAAGCCGAATATCATAAAGTGAAGGCTGAAGCAGAACGCATTATTGCCCTTTATAGTGATAGTGTTGCCACAGCAGACGCTTACGACAAGGCTCGATTTGGTCTCCAGCAAATTACAGCCAAATACGAGAATGCAAAAAATCAACTTGAATATACTCGCCTTTATGCCCCATTTGATGGCAAGATGCAGAAACACCTATTTGATGCAGCTATCGTAGTATCTGCTGGCATGCCTATCGTAAACATCATATCCGCAGGACTACCGGAAATTGAGATTAACATACCTGCCGCAACATACATTAGCATAGACGACGTTGTTTCTTACACTGCTTCATTTGATTTTGCACCACAAAGCAACACTCCACTTTCGCTAATCAGCATATCCCCAAAAGCAAATGCAAACCAACTTTACACGGTTCGACTCGCAATCCCCGCCGGATTAAAGCCTATGCCATCACCTGGTATGAACACTACTGTCAGTCTTGCTTACAAGCCAATGGATTCACGCGTTAGCATTCCTTCTTCCGCAATATTCAACTCAGATGAACAGACTTGCGTATGGATTATAAAAAACGACAGCACTGTTGTGACAAGAACCGTCAATGTTGAAGCGCTACACACCGATGGTTCTGCCACAGTCTCATCCGGTCTTAATTCCGGAGATATTATCGTTACTGCAGGAGTACGCAAACTTAGTGAAGGTCAAAAAGTATCTCCAATACCGGCTCCAACCAAGACTAATGTAGGAGGATTATTATGATAGACATTGGCAAATACGCTTTCAGTAATAAAAAACTCATATACTTCATCATCGCAGTGCTTGTGGTGGGTGGACTTTTCTCCGCATGGAAGATGAGTAAGCTGGAAGACCCGGAAATTAAGGTGAAAATGGCAATGGTAGTGGCTGTCAGACCAGGAGCATCAGCACACGAAATGGAAATGGAGGTAACTGAGCCACTGGAAAAGAATATTCGTACAATAGGAGAACTTGACAATGTTCAGTCTTGGTCTTACAACGACCTTGCTATTTTGCAAGTGGAAATGCTTCGTACCGTCAAAGATGATGACATTGAGCAGTGCTGGGACTTGCTTAGACGCAAGGTAAACGACACAGCCGCCACTCTACCTGGTGGTACATCAGTTACCGTACAAGACGATTTCGGGCTCGTATATGGTATGTTTTACGCTCTCACAGGCGATGGACTCTCTCACCGCGAACTCTGCGACTATGCTCGCCTTATACAGCGAGAAATTACAGATATTGATGGTGTTGCGCGCGTCACACTTTATGGCGAAAAAGAGGAATGCATTGACATAAAAATCTTGCCTGATAAAATGGCGAACCTCGGTGTCTCACCTGCGGAAGTTCTTTCCACCCTTCAAGGACAAAATTCTGTCTATTACACAGGATATTACGACAACGGCAGCAACCGAATACGTGTCACTGTCGCAGACCGTTTCAAGCAGATAGAACAAATTCGCAGCATGATTATACAGGGGCATGAAGATGACCAGCTGCGACTCGGGGATATTGCCCTAGTAGAAGACAGCTACGCAACACCTGTACGCAACGAATTACTATTTAACGATGAAACAGCCATAGGCATAGCTATCGCAGCAGCATCAGGCACAGACATTGTAAAAGTAGGCAAAGACGTTGAGGCTAAGCTCGCGCAAATTAAACAGACTCGCTTCCCTATAGGCACAGAATGTCATAAGGTATTTTATCAGCCTGAGCGAGTGACAGATGCGCTCTCTACATTTTTCATCAACCTCATTGAGTCTGTAGTGATAGTAATCGCAATACTCATGCTCGTGATGGGTATAAAAAGCGGCATTATCATCGGCATATCCCTCATAGTGATTGTCATTGGCTCATTCCTGCTCCTCGGAATGGCAGACGGAAGTATGCAGCGTGTATCTTTGGGGGCATTTATCCTTGCAATGGGAATGCTCGTTGATAACGCCATAGTCATTATCGATGGCATCCTCGTTGACCTAAAGAGAGGGAAAACACGCATGGAAGCTCTCACCGCAATTGGCAAAAAGACAGCAATGCCTCTTCTCGGAGCTACACTCATCGCTATCCTCGCCTTCCTTCCTGTATTTCTCTCACCGGACACAGCCGGAGTATACGTCAGGGACCTTTTCATAGTACTTGCTGTATCACTTATGCTAAGCTGGATACTTGCCCTAACCCATGCACCGCTAATGGCTGACAGATATTTTGCAGCCGTAAAACCTGATGAATCCGGAAAAGACATTTACTCCGGGATTGCTTACCGATATCTCCGCTCTATGCTTGACTTCGGGCTTAAGCACAAATATTTTTCTATCTTATGTGCACTCGTTCTTGTCGCCCTCAGTTGCTTTGGATACAAATACATGAAACATGGATTTTTCCCTGATATGGTTTACGACCAGCTTTATATGGAATACAAGCTTCCGGAGGGTACAAACTCAACGCAGGTAAAATCAGACCTTGAAAAAATACGCCACCATTTACAAAAGCGACCGGAAATTAAGGACATCACAACGTCTATCGGTGGCACACCGGCTCGCTACAACCTTGTAAGAAGTATTGCAACACCATCGCTGAGCTATGGTGAACTGATAATTGATTTCATATCTGCAAAAGCACTTGAAAGCAAAATTGACGAAATTCAGGCAGAACTAACTCAAATGTACCCCGATGCATACATAAAGCTGAAACGATACAACATCATGTATAAAAAATACCCTATCGAAGTAATGTTTACGGGTCCTGACCCTGCTGTCCTTCATGCACTTGCCGATAGCGTGACTACAATAATGCATGACTCGAAAGACGTATTTGCTATCACAACAGACTACGACAATGCTATTCCTCTGCTCGAAGTAGACTACAACCAGTCTACTGCTCGTCGCTCCGGACTTAGCAGGCAAGATATATCCATGTCGCTTCTCACGGCAGCCGGGGGCATTCCTGTTGGCACTTTCTATGAAGGAACTCACAAGAACACAATATACCTGAAATGCACCAATGCAGACGGCACTGCCATTGATAACCTGGAAAATGTGCCTTTATTCTCAATGCTACCTAACATCTCAGGTGCATTAAACGATGAAATGCTGCTAAAACTAAAAACAGGCAACATCAGCAAGAGTGAACTGATAGAAGCTGCTATGCAGACCACTCCCCTACGCCAAGTGTCAGATAACATAAATATCCGATGGGAAGACCCTGTAGTACCTCGCTACAATGGTCAACGCTCACAGACCATAATGTGTAGCCCAGTGGCAGGTGTAGAAACAGAAAAGGCGAGACTGTCTATTGCTTCCAGAATAGAAAATATTAAGCTACCTGACGGATATCATCTATACTGGAAAGGCGAATATGACGCCAGCACACAGACAATGAAATACCTTTTCCAGAACATTCCTCTGGGCATTATACTCATGCTCACTATCCTCATCATGCTACTAAAAGACTATAAAAAGCCAATGATAATAGTTTGCTGCATACCACTGCTCGCCATAGGAATAGTGTCGGCAATGCTGATTACAGGACAATCGTTTACGTTCTGTGCCATCGTGGGTGCACTGGGACTCGTAGGAATGATGATAAAGAACTGCATCGTTCTGATGGATGAGATAAACATTCAGATTGCTTTAGGCAAAGACCCCAAAACGGCACTTATTTCAAGCTCCGAAAGCCGTCTTCGACCCGTTATGATGGCATCGCTCACCACTATTCTTGGCATGATTCCACTCCTCTCTGACGCGATGTTTGGTTCTATGGCTGCTTGTATCATGGGTGGTTTGTTATTCTCAACATTCGCCGTTCTCCTATTTGTTCCAATTCTTTACTCTATATTCTTCAAGATAAAATGAAACGACTTGCCATAATTGCTCTGTTTGCCCTATCAATATCAGTTTCAAATGCCGAAGAACTCACATTTGAACAATGCTTGACTCTGGCTAAGGAAAATAACCTGAAAATTCGCGCAGCTGAACACCAAATCGCAGCTGCAAAACACGAATTTACATCAGCACGAGCTCTATTCTTCCCAAACATATCCATGACCGGAAGTGCAATATATTCTTCGGCCGACGGAGACTTCAGCATAGATGAGTTTAACCTTCCTGTACTAAACAACACAGGTCAATATACCGGTGATTTTGTTCACGTTCCATCTATT
>JBJECS010000296.1:0-6266 GCA_051871335.1 Muribaculaceae bacterium
TGGAGTTTGTGAAAGTGAAGGTGCGGTCTTTGTTTTCTTTGGTAAGAGTCTTTTTTATAGCAGACAGTCCATTCACCTTCAGCCCCGTGTCAGTTGGCTTATAAGTGTAACTCCAGCCTGTTTCCACCACAGTCCATTCACCTGGAGTCAGTGCCATGTTGCGACTTACGCTTTCCTTGCCACTTTCACCGGTTATGCATACCTGTAGGTATGGCTTGGTTTTAGGAGTAATGTTGCTCTCGTTTCCCGGATAAACATAGAAAATTGAGCTGTCTCCCGGTTTAAGCCCGTTTTTGGTGATAGTTGCGTAAATAAATGGGTAGCCCAGTGTGAGGTTCAGGTAGGCATTGCTATATGTGCCACTTGCCACATCAATATTCAGCAGTTGGTCTGAAATTTGAGACCAAAGTGCGGTATATCTGTCATTTTTGTCATTACCACTCAGCTTGTTCGTGCCGAGGTTGTAGTTAGGGTCGTTCTTCGGGTAATCTTCCATCCAGCGTAGCGCAGATTGCTGCACAGATGTAGGATAGTCTTGCAGGTTTAGGTTTTGTACGTTTGGTAGCACTACGGAGTTTGTTCTGCCGTCTGCCGTAATGTCGTCGCCTCCTACTTCAGCCTTGTTGCCATAGATTCCGAATGGAGTGTCAGCTGCGAGTTCTACAGAGAAATGTCCGTCTTTTGCCACAAACAGTCCGCCTCCAAATCCGCAAATTATCTTTCCATCTTCTTCAATCCATGTGTCTTTTTGGTATGCGGTGCCAAAATGGCCTAAGCCGTATGTATAGGCATTGTTATTTCTCAGTAGTCCTCCCTTGTATGTCATGTAGCCTTCGTAAATGTAAATTCCTCCGCCTACCCGGGCATGATTGTTTTGAATGATATTGTTTTGTATGCTGAAACGGCAGTTATTGCCATCTTCATTTCCATCTACACATATCGCTCCACCTGCAAGTGCTGAATTGTTCTTGAATGTGGCGTTGTTCACAAATCCGCTCATTTCATAGCCGGATGTGGTGTTGTCGTTGTGTAAGTTTATTGCTCCGCCCCAGCCACCGGCAGAGTTGTCTGTAAACTCTGCAAAGTCTGAAATTTCCAGCTTTCCGCCTTCGCGCAAGCATATTGCTCCGCCTTCTTGTTCGCAGTGATTTTCTTTGAATGTCCCTTTTTTTACATAAATATTGCTTTTGTTATATGCCAACACAGCTCCACCGTGTGTATTTGCGTTGTTTATATTAAATTCAGCATTGTCGTTGATGTTTATCGTGCTGTTATCAGAGTATATCGCACCTCCGAGATAGCTTTTATTCTGGAGAAAGTTGCACTTTCCGAGTGTCACTGTAGAGGATGCATTTACATAAATAGCTCCGCCCATCTTTTTGTCATTCTGGTAAATACCATTTTCAGGCATTGCGGTATTTGCTGTGAATGTGGCGTCTGCTACTTCCAATGTTGAGTTTTCCAGGCATACAGCACCGCCGCGGTATGCCTTGTTGCCCTCAAATTCAAGCGAAGAACAGACAAATTTTGCTCCGGTCTGTATAGCCACTGCTCCGCCGGAGCCGTCAGAACGGTTTTCTTTAAAACGAACTTTGCCTTCTGCTTTTACGTCGCCTTTCCAGCTGTGGATTGCACCACCGATGGCGCGGTCTCTGTATGTCGTGTTTCCGTTGTTCTCACTGTCTGAACCGGCAATATTACCTTCAAAATATCCGTCTTTTAATACCAGGTTCAGCTTTTGATTTTTTCCGCTATCCATATTTGCGGAAATGTAAACACCGCCGCCCTGCCACGTTGCTCGGTTTCTGTAAAATTCAGCTCCGTCTATTATACAGTTCACTGTAGTGTTATTTGGATACTTCGTGTCAGGCTCCATAAAGAAGGCTATGGCTCCGCCTTGCCCATCCATATTACTGTCGTCACCGCAAATGTTTTCTGTAAATATCACATCCTTAAACTCATAGTCAAAGGTATTGATGCCGATGGCGTCGCCATCGTAGTATCCGCGCACGAGCACGCCTGCTCCGCGTCGTTTTGACCGATTGTTTTTTATTTCCGTCTTTTTCCCACTTTTCGCGGTGGTGAAATTTACGAAACCGTCAAGGCACAGTGCGCCGCAATCTCTGTCTGTACTGTTTTCGTAAAAACTGCACCCGTCAAGTGTAAGCACTGCATGGTCTGATGTTAAGCCGATAGCGTTCCAGTGAAGCCCGGCACAGTTGTATTCGGCAGTGTTGTTGTGCATTGAGGTATTTATCATCTCAAGGTCACCAACCCATTCTCCACGGAAACGAATTAGTCCTGCCATATCATTTGCATCCTGTGGATTTTTCCCCTTTTGATGGCAGTTTTTGATTTCGCAGTTGTTAAACGTCACTTTACATGAACTTCTGTTGTTCTTATCAAGGCGCTTTTGCGTATTTGTATAACCCATCATCACGCAGCCTCCGCCATTAGGACTTACTATGTTTTCAAATATTACATTATCCAAATACGTTGTTCCCTGTGGCCAGTAAATGTTACTTAATGAATAGTCCCAAGGGTGAAGTTTTATTGCGGAACATTCACCTTTTGTGGTGGAATTAGCTTCCCATCCACTAAATTTAACATTACGTATTGTTACATTATGAAATTCAAGGTCGCCGGAACTTTCAATAAATCCATATATTATCTCGTTGTCCCATGTGCCTTGGTCGCTGTCATTTGATGCTGCAAAAGTAGTCCATTCACCACTGCTGTTTTTCTGGAAAGTTCCTGATTTGTCAGTTCTTGATGCATTTCCGTCAAGTATTATTCTCCCGGTTTCTCCAATTAGTGTGAGTTTTGCATTTGCCAATACCTTAAATGCACTATTGTCATTAACCCACTGCTTATTAGTTCCGTATTCGCTCAGACCTCCGGTGTAGCAAGGGCGTATTTCCTGCCAAAAATATATATCTCTTCCGGCTTTATTGATTATTTTCAGTTCTGAGTATTTTGAAGGGTCTGGATTAGTAACTGTTCCTACAAGAACGCGGTCGTGAAGCACCACATCGCCATATAATTCTATCACTTTTGTTTCTCCATATACCTGAACTACGCGGTAGTTATTACCTGTGACACCATCGGCTGTGTCCCATTTATTGTTGTAGGTCCAGTGAGAAAGTCCTCCGCCTGTGTCTACATTGAAGCCACCTTGAGCAAAGCAGGGTAGAAATGCTATGGCAATCAGAATTGTGACTACTTTTCGTTTCATAATTAAAGGTCTTTTTGAATAATAGTATATTAGTTTTTTCTGTGTTAATATGTTCTGTGTTAATATGTTGTGTCGATATGTTTTGTGTTACGCTATACATAAGACAATTTGGCTCCGTATAGCTAACTATCCGGAACTGCAACCTGTATAGAAAAACGATGTTGATGAAATGTTAAATTTTGTAAATCGGGGGGGGTAAAACCACCACCAAAGTGCCGCTCACAACGCTGGCGTTGTGAGATATACTCCCATAACACTGAAAACTGCTGATGTGTTGGTGCTTATTCATATGCGTCACTTCCATATTATGGCAGCAAAGTTACAATTTATTTTCTGATTGTAAAAATTATTAATATTAATTATCAATTCTTTGCACAATTTTACATTTCAGGTATTTGCTGTGTCGCACTTATATCAAGTCTTCCTTTATATCCTCGGTGAATTTTTGAGCAAAAAGGCGGGCGGCGTAAGTTTCAGGTGTGAAGATGCAGTTTATGCTCATGGCGCGGAGGATTGCGTGGTGTACATTGTCAAGGGCGCGGGCGTAAATTCTGGCAACTTTCAGCTCTTTCAGTGCAGCTACGGCGCGGAGGCTCTGGTCCATGCTCTGACCAATGGCTACAATGGCAGTATCCACTTCGTCGAGTGGAAGCTCAGACAGCGCATCAACCTGCGATGCGTCAAGGATATAAGCGATTGATATGCGGTCTTTTATTTCATCTACACGGTTTTCGTTTGTGTCCACGCCTATAACGTCGTGTCCCATATCTGTGAGCTGCTCCGCAAGGGTGCGGCCTACATTGCCCAGTCCTACTATTAAGTATTTCATGTTTAGTTGATTATTACGTTGTCTTTAGGTAGTTTATACTTAGGTTTTTCCTTTTCGCGGAAGATGCTGGTGATGACAGTGAGAAGACCTACACGCCCTGCAAACATTAGTATGATAATCAGCACTTTAGACGTGCTGCACAAATGCTCTGTTACGCCCAGCGATGACCCTACGGTGCTGATGGCGGATATCGTCTCAAAAAGCAATGCCTTTGGAGAAAGGCTTGGCTCTATCACGACAAGGGTGATAAACGTGGCGGTAATTACGAATAGCGAACCGAAAATCGTGGCGAGAGCGCGGCGGACGGATTCTGGCGAAATCTCTCTGTTGAACAGGGTTACAGACTCGCGCCCGCGGATTACCGCAATGAAATTAGCCATAGCCACAGCTATAGTGTTTACTTTAATACCGCCGGCTGTTGACTGCGATGCACCGCCAATCCACATCAATAGGCTGTATGTCATGAGCGAGAGAAGCGACAGCGATGCTAAGTTTATGCTGCTGAAGCCTGCCGTTCTTGGTGCTACGGCATTGAAAATAGAGTGAATTACCTTGTCACCGGTAGCCATGCCGCGGAATGAATAGTGCCACTCCAGCATACCCAATACCACAGACCCTGCAATGATGAGAAATAGCGTGCTTGAAATGACGATTTTTGTGTTTATGTTGGTCAGATGTTTATACCGTGGTATTGAGGTGTCGCGGAAAAATACGAGCCTAAACCATCGGCGGACGTTGTAAAACAGAGCATTTTTCAGGTTTACGAGTATTGGGAAGCCAATGCCGCCAAGGATTATCAGCACTGTAAGCGTAATGAAGAGCAAGCGGTGGCTGCTGTTTGCAAGCAGTGTCATCGACTCTCCATGATTTGATATTCCGGCATTGCAAAATGCTGAAATAGAGTGGAATATCGAGAAGAAAAATTCCTCGCTCAAGGTTTTGCCCATCGTGCCGTGAATGTCAAGCCATATTGCACCAGCGCCTATCAGTTCTATCACGATAGTAAAGCCGAAAATGTATATCAGGGTGGAAATCAGCGAACTAATACTGCCCGAGCCTATCATGTCGCGGAGTGCAAAGCGGTTTTGTAGTCCGCTGTTACCCATGAAGAATACGGCGAAAAAAGTGGTGATTGTCATTACGCCCATTCCGCCTATCTGGATTAGCAGCATGATTACGATTTCGCCCTCGGTGGAAAACGTGGCAGGTATGTCTATCGTGGAAAGTCCTGTCACACAGACCGATGAGGTGGATATGAATATCGCGTCGATAATGCTGATTGACGCCCCATCTGCCAGTGAACGTGGCAGGCGCAACAGTATTGCTCCCACGAATATCACTATCAGGAACGCAACCGCGAGCAGCATTGCCGGGTTTGTGTTCTGGCTGATAAATTCTATGATAGCCTTGGAAATATTCAGCACGGAGAGTATGGCGAGAAGCGGGATGATAAAATATTTATGGCTGAATACCATCCACACGTCTTGCATGATGCCACTTGCTCCCAATCCGGGGAAAAATCGCGGTAGGGCTGAAAGCAGCAGGCAGATGCCTATCACAGAAGTGATAAACATCGCCTTACGCTTTATGTCAAACCACTGAACGACAAGCCTGCCGAAAAAGTCGAGGAAAAAACACCACCATGCTATGCCGTAAACGTCGTAAATCAGCGCTGTTTCAGCATTGGTCAGTGTGAAGCCATAGTCTATAACCACTGCGCCAAACAGTGCAACAGACACTACGAGCAAGACAATTCTTACTACCTCATCTATGCGTTTGGCGATTTTCCTCGGAATTATTTTAGACAGGCTGAATTTCATTTGTTATGCCGAGATATGGCGGTTTTCGTCAGTCTGCTTTTTGAGGAATAGGAGGCGGAAGCGGTTCGCCGTCTTTGTCCTTTGCAGTATTGTCTTCAGTTCGGGAGGCGAGAATTTCGTCAGTGCGTGAAGCCCACTGGCGCTTGCCGAAAATACGCTCTGCATCTTCGTTGAAAATTACCTCATTTTTGAGCAGAGTATCAGCGAGTTGCTCATGTCCGTCGGCATGCTCTTGCAGGATAGCCTTTGCGCGTGCATATTGCTCGCTTACGATGCGCGACACTTCCTTGTCTATGAGTTCTGCGCGCCCTTCGCTGTAAGGCTTACCAAACATGAAGTCTTGTCCCGTAGAGTCGTAATAGCAGAGGTTTGCGAGATTGTC
>JBJECS010000297.1:0-6249 GCA_051871335.1 Muribaculaceae bacterium
TGGTCTTTACCACATCTCTACGGGCGAAGTGCTTCGCGACCATATATCTCGCGGTACAGAGCTCGGCGTTATTGCAAACAAATATATTTCACAGGGTCAGCTCATCCCGGATGAACTGATGGTAAAAGTTCTTGAACACCTTCTTGACACTCACCCTGAGGAGACAGCAAAAGGAATAATCCTGGATGGTTTTCCACGCACAATAGCTCAGGCGGAGGCGCTGAAGACACTTATGGAGCGACGCGGGATAGGGCTTGATGCCGTTGTAGGTCTTGAAGTGGACGAAGAAGAATTAGTGACACGCATCCTGAAACGAGGAAAAGAGACGGGGCGTGCTGATGACAATCTGGAAACCGTAAAAAAGCGCCTTGCCGTATACCACAATCAGACGAGTCCACTTCGACAATATTATATCGATGATAAAAAATATCATGCGATTAACGGGAATGGCACGGTAGATTCTATATTTAGTGAAATTCAATCGCACCTTAACCCTATTTTCAACGCACTTTAAGAGCTTGATATACAGAAAAATAATGGCAAACCGGAAGGCTTGCCATTATTTTTTTTTAACTCAGTGGTAAAATTACTTTACCTTGTCGTTAAGTTCGCTACCAGCTTTGAATTTAACAGCTTTGCGAGCAGGGATAACGATAGCCTGCTTAGTGCGAGGGTTGATACCCTGACGTTCTTCTTTCTTAGCTACAGAGAAAGTACCGAAACCAACGAGAGTTACTTTGTCGTCTTTAGCAAGCGCAGCAGCTACTGCCTCAATAGCAGCATCGAGCGCAGCCTTAGCCTGAGCTTTTGACAGTTGTGCACCTTCTGCGATTGCACTTACGAGTTCAGATTTATTCATACTAAATAGTTATTTATTTAAGGATTAAAGATTTATTTGGCAAATATAAAGGTAATTTTTTGATTTTTCACTATTTTTTCAGAAAAAAATTTTAAAAATCTTCATTTTTCCTAATATCCGGGGTTTTTCATTGTATTTATAACCATTTTTTGTAACTTTGCAGTCAAATAAATGAGGTCAATAACAATTTATTACACCCAATGAACTATTTCAAATATCAAATAGAAAATGCGCCGGTGGTAAAAAATCTGCTAATAATAAACTGCCTGATTTTTATCATCACATTGGTTACCGAAGCACGTTTCGGAGTAGACATTAACGACTATGGCGCAATATACTACGTTGACTCAACAAGATATATGCCATGGCAGCTATTCACAAGCCCATTTCTCCATGGCAGTTTTACTCACCTTTTCTACAATATGTTTGCGCTATTCATGTTTGGGTGCATAATAGAAAGAGTGATGGACAGCAAAAAGTTTTTGCTATACTATATGGGCTGTGCCGTAGGCGCTTCTCTTTTCCAATGGGGTGTAGACACCATAATGATTTACACGATGGACGTACCTGCGCAGGCATTTGAAATCATCAAGACGGAGGGCGCGGAACTCATAAAAAGTGGCTACAACTATTCAGACCATGCCCTTGCGCACCTGAACATGATATACAACGTTGGGACAGTAGGCGCATCAGGGGCGATTTATGGCGTATTGCTTGCATTTGGCATGATATTCCCGAACAGACCTTACCTATATTTCCTCATGCCCATCAAGGCAAAGTGGTTTGTATTAGGATATGGCGCGATAGAGCTAATCAGCGGTCTGTCAAATAATATGTATGACAACGTAGCCCATTTCGCACACCTTGGCGGAATGATATTCGGCATCATAATAATTCTTTACTGGAAAAAGAAAGGCACGATACACACTTTTGATTTTTAGCCTAAAAAATTTTGAGCCACGATATGCAAAAAATACTCCACACGTCATACCTATTGCTGATTGCCATAAACGTGGCTATACTTCTTGTTGCCGTAGTGCTAAACCTTTTCGGGGTATCGGCGGGAGGAGCGCTTATGCTCCCGGCAAACCCCGGTCTGGCGTTTTTCAAGCCGTGGACACTGGTGACGTACATGTTTACACATGTAGACATCATGCACACGCTATGCAATATGACGTGGTTGTATTTTTTCGGCAAACTACTTTGCGAATATGAAGGGAACCGACACACATACGCTGCATATTTAACTTCCGGTGTTATTGGCGGATTGGCATTTATCCTCTTGTGCTCAATTAGAGGCATAACTGCCGATATGCTGACGGGAGCGTCTGCCGCCATTTTAGGCGTTATGACAGTCACAGCGGTATTAATGCCAAAGCAGCCGCTAAACCTTGTCATTCTTGGGGAGGTGAAACTGATTTGGGTATATCTTGTGGCGATACTGCTCGTATTCCTCAGCAGCCCACAGATTGCAAAGGGTTCTATCCCCACCTCGGATATCGCACATATAGCGGGGATAGCAAGCGGAGCAATTTATGGAATTTTATTAAAAAAGGGTCTCATCAAACTTTCTCGCAAGAAATTTGTTTTATATCCAAGGGACAATTCTTCAAATGCAAAAAAAGAGGCACTCACTCCAAAAGACGAACTAAACCAGCTACTTGACAAAGTAAGGCGTTCCGGCTACGCATCACTATCCTCAAAAGAAAAAAGCAGGCTCGTAGAACTGAGCAAACAACTTCAAAACAACTAAAAACAAAAAACAATAAAAAACAGAACCTTTTTCACTATGCAGAAAGCATTACAAATATTACGATACTTTTTCTATGGCATAAACGTCATAGCGATAATATGCACATTCGTGGCAGCATTCGGTGGCTACATCTCGCCTATGCGGCTTCACGCAATACCTGCAATCGCGGCGATGACGTTTCCGGCATGGTTTATTGCAATGCCAGTTTTCGCAATAATATCATTTTTCGTAAACAAGAAATATGCTATTGCAAACATTGCGACAATGCTACTGTGTATCAATGCTTTCCTCACATATTGCCCGCTGAACTTTTTCAGCGAAACGCCTCCTACCGGCAGCCGGGAGATAAAAGTGATGTCTTACAACGTTCTCCACTACCGACCATACAAGCCTGAAAAATATTCGAGCGAGTTTTCATACACAATTTCCGCAATCATAAACAGCGGGGCAGACATAGTATGCGTTCAAGAAGGGATACTTCCGGAAAAGCTAAGTAGACAGATATCCAATGCGACAAGTGAGCAATTAGACAGTCTTTGCAACATCTATCCTTATCGCGTATCAGACACAGAAGGCATCTCTACTCTGTCAAAATTTCCCGTAGAAATGACCAGTGCTCCTGAAATTCCGGGGGAGAGCGGAAATCTACAGGTTTTCCAATACGACATTGACGGTATTCCGCTAAAGATATATAACATCCACCTCCAGTCGTTTGGCTTTAATCCTGATGACAAAGAGCTGTTTATCGACCTCACCGAAGGAAAGGCTGACAATAATATCCGCCGCTCAAAAAATCAGCTTATTAACAAACTCGCCACGGCATTTCGCTGCCATGCCACTCAAGCGCAAATAATTCGCTCAGCACTCGACAAAGATGATGCAAAGAACGTGATTTTGTGTGGTGATTTCAACGACATCCCTGGCTGCTATGCCTTGCGCACCATCTGCGGCGAAGATATGTATGACTGTTTCCGCGAATGTGCTCTCGGCCCATGCATTTCCTATCGCGACAATCGTTTCTACTTTCATATCGACCAGATGTTGTGCCGAAAAGGAATCACCACAACAGATATCAGGCCACTTAGAATAGGCGCATCAGACCACTTCCCAATCCTCGCCACTGTTCACATCACAAAATAATAATCTCCAATGGCTTACAATCTCACGTCACTCCGCCTGAAGCCGGAAATTGCATACGACGACACAAGGCTAAAAATATTTGCGTCTACTCACCTCAACATAGACGTAAACAGCATCACAGATATCGTAATCGTAAAGCGCTCTATTGATGCACGCCAAAGGCAAGTGATGATAAACCTCGCCATAGACGTTTACGCAGGCGAGAAAGCGCCTGAACATCCATTGGGTATGGAAATAAAGTATCAGGATGTGAGGGAGAAGAGAGCGGTGACAGTGGTAGGTGCCGGTCCTGCAGGGCTATTCGCCGCCCTGAGGCTGATAGAATTAGGACTGCGCCCTATCGTGATAGAACGAGGCAAAGACGTTGATTCCCGCCGAATAGACATGGCAAAAATAGCGCGCGAAAACATTGTAAACCCCGATTCAAACTATTGTTTTGGCGAAGGTGGCGCAGGTGCATATTCCGACGGTAAACTATACACCCGCAGCAAAAAGCGCGGAAATGTGGATAAAATACTCTCAGTCTTTCACAATCACGGTGCATCGTCAGACATTCTCGTAGATGCTCACCCACACATCGGTACAGACAAGCTACCAGTAGTGATAAAGGCAATGAGAAACACGATAATAAGCTGCGGGGGAGAAGTTCGCTTCAATACTCGTATGGATGACATTGTGATAGAAGATGGCGAAGTGAAGCACATCGTGTGTAGCGACGGCACCACCCTTCCCTCACCAATAATCCTTGCCACAGGACACTCAGCGCGCGACGTGTATTTTGCGCTATATCGCCGCGGAGTAGAGTTGCAGCCAAAAGGCATAGCCGTAGGAGTTAGGCTTGAACATCCCCAGCACTTGATAGACTGTATTCAGTATCATTCGCCAAATGGGCGCGGCAAATATCTACCTGCCGCTGAGTATTCCATGCTTACTCGTGTAAAGGACCGCGCAGTGTATTCATTCTGCATGTGTCCCGGTGGATTTATAATCCCTGCAGCGAGCGGTCCAGACCAGTTAGTAGTAAACGGGATGTCACCATCAAATCGAGGCACCAAATGGTCTAACTCGGGAATGGTGGTGGAAGTGTTGCCGGAAGATATAGAAGATGCACCAGATGGCTCACCACTGAAAATGATGTATTTTCAGGAGAAAATCGAGCGCAGATTTTATGAAGATGCCGGTAAAACGCATAATGCACCGGCACAGCGAATGACAGACTTTGTGAATGGCAAGGATTCACAGTCTTTACCATCAACATCATACGCACCCGGCATTCATCCGGCACGTATAGACAAGTTACTGCCAAAATTCATCGCGAGTCGCCTTCAGAAGGGATTCCGGGAGTTTGGGCGAAAATCACGCGGTTTCTTGACTTCTGAAGCAACTCTGATAGGCTGTGAAACCCGGACATCATCGCCGGTGCGCATACCTCGCGATAATGATTCGCTATGCCACATCTCCATTCGCGGTCTATTTCCTGCCGGAGAAGGTGCAGGGTATGCCGGAGGTATTGTCTCTGCCGCAATCGATGGAGAACGCGCAGCCGAGGCTGCATATCAAAGCATAGAAAAATAAAGTGCGTGACAAAACTGCCACACACTTTATATTAAGCGTTATTCAATGATGTTTCTTTACTGAAGAGTACCAGCTTCAGCCTGCTGAATCATCTGCTCATTAGCGGTGATGTAAATTTCAACGCGGCGGTTTTGTGCACGACCTTCAGCTGTTTCGTTTGAAGCAACGTAGTTAGCCATTGGCACACCCTGAGAAGAAAGACGAGTGAAAGCAACGCCACTGTTTACGAGGTAAGTCTTTACTGCATTTGAACGGCCGTCAGCAACACGCTGGTTTACAGCCATGCTACCTTTATTGTCTGTAAAGCCGTAAATCTGAACGTTTGTCTGTGGGTTGTTGTTAAGTGACACAGCGAACTGTGAAAGCTCGTTCTTAGCATTTGCGCTGAGTTCAGTTCCATTTGTCGGGAAGAGGATACCGCCATTAAATGTCACCTTAATAGCCTGCAGACCATTAGCGTCTGTCACTTGCTCAACCTGAGCAGATTCAGCGAGCTGACGTTCAAGTTCCTGTTGCTGTTTATCCATCTTACGACCGATAAGAGCACCAGCTCCAGCGCCAACACCAGCACCGATAGCACTGCCGATAGCAGCGCCCTTTCCACCACCGATGAGAGCACCGATACCAGCACCAACAGCAGCACCGCCGCCACCACCGATAAGAGCGCCCTTGCCGGTGTTATTCATAGAACTACAACCCGTTAGCATCATAGCAGCAGCTAAAAGTGATGCTGTGAATAATTTGATTTTTCTCATGACTTAGTTGTTTTTAATTGTTTAATTGAATTATCTTGCTGCAAAGATAGTATTTTTACTCTTTTTATGAAAAAATATTTTGTATAATCTTTTTTAAGATAGATAAAATTGCCTAAATTTCCTCTAAGAAAGACAAGAGCGAGACTGTCTTTGTGAGTGAAAAAGAG
>JBJECS010000298.1:0-6167 GCA_051871335.1 Muribaculaceae bacterium
CATGTGACATATAAAGAAAGGATGTACCAAATAACTTAATTTTGATACACCCTCGGATATGTTCCCCGCTTTTGACTATCTCAGTGAAGACTTCAGCATGACATACTGCCTTATGAGCCGTGAGTATGCAGAAGTGACATTTTATAGTTTATCAAAAGAGCTTTTTGTCTGCCAATATCTCTCGCCTCTTATAATTGATAACGGAGAAATGGATATATGGTTTCGGATGCTCCTTCATGCAGATGAAAAGTATTCTGATTATTCGCACAAAGACAACTTAATCACAGACATTGTAAATGGCATTTACATAATTTTCATTAATCTGTGGAAGTTGCAGTATGGAGATAAGAATATGAAGCACGACCTTAAACGGTCTGAAGAACTATGTATAAAGTTTTACAATCTCGTTTTTGACAATTTTACTGTCCATCGCGACATAAAGTTTTATGCAGACAGCCTGTGTATTAGCCCAAACTACCTTGCCATGATTATCCGAGGCATTTGCGACGAATCGCCAAAAGATGCGATAGACTGTCAGCTAATTTCTGAAATAAAGTACATTTTGAATAATACATCACTTTCAATAAAACAAATTGCCCAACACCTGAATTTCCCTGACACGTCTTACATGTGTAGCTATTTCAAAAAGAAAACCGGAATGTCGCTATCTGAATTCCGTGCTAAAAGAAACAAATAACAAAAAACGGACGATTGCCAATTTGCAGTCGTCCGTTTCTATAGGAGAATATATTCTGATTATACCCAGCGGCAGAATGCGAAATCCATACGGTGAGGAAGTTCGCTCATTGTTGGGTAAATACGGTATCCATAGCGGAATACACCGGCATCAACGATTGAGTCGTTGAGCTCGAATGTCAGGACGTTACCCTCTTCCTTCACTACTTCAAACTGTTTTGTGAACTGGAGTTTTTCCTCTCCGTCCTCCTGTTTGTAAACTACGAGTTCTACGTGGAGGTCACGACCGATACCGTTAGAGTCAACAATAACTTTGGTAGAGAACTTGTCGCCGGAGATAGTGTTTGTATGGTCTGTAGTGATTACGTCAAACACCTTAATACCGTCCCACAGTGAAGCCACTTTCTCTTTCCATGCAACAATCTGCTTAGCAACAGCATAGCCATTTTCAGCGAGATGTTTAGAACGTGCAGCCTCCTTGTTGTAGAAGCGGTCGATATAGTCATCAATCATACGCTTCATTGTGAAGTGTGGAGCGATGTCTGCGATAGAACCCTTGATACATTCAATCCACTCCGGTGAGTAGCCCTTTGAGTTCTGTGCGAAATACTTAGGAATGATTTCGTTCTCGAGCATTGAGTAGATTGTAGCAGCATCGAGTTTATCCTGCATAGGCTGCTGGTCTGCAGGGAATGTGCGCTTGTCGGTAAGTGCCCAGCCGGCATTTTCATTGAAGCGATATCCTTCATACCACCATCCGTCGAGGACAGAGAAGTTGAGCACACCGTTCATTTCTGCCTTTTCGCCGGATGTACCTGATGCTTCAAGTGGACGGGTAGGGGTGTTGAGCCAGATGTCCACACCGCTCACAAGGCGTTTTGCCACAATCATGTTGTAATCTTCAAGGAAGATAATCTTGCCGAGGAACTGTGGCATGCGAGAGATTTCCATAATTCTCTTGATAAGTCCTTGACCTGCACCATCTGCCGGGTGTGCCTTACCTGAGAAGATGAATTGAACAGGAAATTTCTCGTTGTTTACGATGCGAGAGAGACGATCAAGGTCTGTGAAGAGCAGGTGTGCGCGCTTGTAGGTGGCGAAACGGCGAGCGAAGCCGATAATGAGGGCTTTAGGGTTGATGCGTTTTACTACTTCCATCACAGCAGATGGGTCACCCTGATTAGCAAGCCATTTAGCTGTGAAATCGCGCTTTACAAACTTGATGAATTTTTCTTTGAGCTGCATACGCATAGCCCAGATTTCTTCATCAGGCACGTTTTTGATAGCCTGCCAGATTTCAGCGTTGCTCTGGTCTTCAAAGAGTTTGTTGCCCATGATTTTTGAGTAGAATTCTTTCCACTCAGAGGCAGCCCAAGTAGGCATGTGAACACCGTTTGTCACATAGCCAACGTGTGATTCCTGCCAGTTGTATCCTTTCCAGATGCCGGAGAACATTTTCTTAGATACTTCGCCGTGCAGCCAGCTTACACCGTTTGCTTCCTGGCAAGTGTTGAGTGCGAATACACTCATTGAGAAACGCTCGTTTGTATTTGGATTTTCGCGCCCCATGTTCATAAGGTCGTTCCAGCTGATACCAAGTTTTGCAGGGTATTCGCCCATATATTTTCCGAAGAGTCCTTCGTCGAAGTAGTCGTGACCGGCAGGTACCGGAGTGTGAACGGTATAGAGCGAAGTGCTGCGTACCATTTCAAGTGCGGTGTTGAAGTCAAGTCCTTCTTCAGAAATATAGTCAACGAGACGCTGGAGGTTGAGCAGTGCTGCGTGTCCTTCGTTGCAGTGATATAGCTGTGTCTTGATGCCAAGCTTCTTGAGCATGAGGATACCACCGATACCGAGGAGGTATTCCTGCTTGATGCGGTTTTCCCAATCGCCACCATATAGCTGGTGAGTGATTACGCGGTCAAATTCACTGTTCATGTCGAAGTCTGTGTCAAGGAGATACAGCTTCATGCGACCTACGTTTACGCGCCAGATGTGTGAGTAAATGGTGCGACCCGGGTAAGGAACCTCAAGGATTACAGGACGACCGTTTTTGTCCACTACCTGCTCGATAGGAAGCTGAGCGAAGTTTTGTGGCTCGTAGTTTGCAATTTGCTGACCGTCAACAGACAGTGTCTGAGTGAAATAGCCATGACGATATAGGAAACCTACAGCTGTCATATCCACGCGGCTGTCTGATGCCTCTTTGATATAGTCACCGGCAAGTACGCCAAGACCGCCTGAATAAATCTTAAGTGCATTGCAAAGGCCATATTCCATTGAGAAGTATGCGACTGAAGGAATATCCTTACGCATAGGTTTGCTCATATAGTCTTTGAATGAAGCGTAAACACGGTTAATTCTGTCCATGAGAGCTTTGTCTCCCTGGATTTCTGCGAGTCTTTCTGATGAGAGTTGCTGGAGCACCATTACAGGGTTCTCGCCTGTAGAGCGCCAGAGGTCCGGATTAAGTTCACGGAAAAGAGATTTACCCTCGCTGTTCCAAACCCACCATAGGTTTTTTGCGAGTTCTTCAAGTGGTTTTAAGCGTGATGGAAGTTCCGCTTTAACAGTAACGTCGCGCCATGTAGGAGCGTTTGAATTACTTACTGGAAGTTTCATAACTTTTTTTGAGAAGTTTTTATTAGTAAATGATTATTTTTTCTTTTTCTTATTACGCTGCGCCGCGGATTTAAGTGCAATCTCGTATGCTTCGGCGTAATGGATTATAAAGTTGCTCCACGCAGCATGGCTTGCCACGGTGCGTGCAGCGGTGGAATATTCATTTTTTGTTGGCTGTGATGCGTATGCGATGCCGAGTATGGTGTCGGCAATGTTTGTCACAACTTCGCCGTAATTTGAGTCGTTTCTCTTTATAACGGAAACTCCTGATTTAGCGAGGTTGTTTTCCTCCTCGTGGAGTATCCACTGTCCGAAACCGGATAGGGTAGTGGTAATGGTAGGTACACCAAAGGCGATGCTTTCAAGCGGTGTATAGCCCCATGGCTCGTAATATGAAGCAAATACTGTGGCGTCTGCCCCTATAAGGAGGTTATAGTATGTCTTGTCGAAAATACCGTCTTTGCCATCAAGGTAGCATGGCACATATATTACGTCAACATCTTTATCTAAGGCGTTGTCAAAGCCGTGGTTGTGAATGCCATTAACGATTGGGTCTTGATAGTAATTGTTCAGCTCGTGTGTGATTACAGGGTCGTTTACACGTTTTCCTATACAGTCCACGAGTGCTTCCTGTACGTCTTCGCGCGGAGCCTTCACCCATCCTGGAACCATGACAAATGCCACAAATTTACTATTCATGCTGTTTTTCTCTTGCAACAGTTTGATGCTGTCAAGAAACAGGTCAAGACCTTTGTTGCGGTATTCGCAGCGTCCGGATGTAATAACGATGAATGTATCATCGTCATATTTTTTCCCGGTCAGACCTCGTGCGCGGCTCAGGAGGCACGTACGGGCTTCTTTGCGAGCCTTAGCGAATTTTGTCTTGGCAGGCACGAAATCGTCTTCAAATCCGTTAGGAGTCACAACGTCGGGCTGTCGCTCAAGTAGCTGTGTACACTCGGTGGCTGTGATGTCGCTCACGGTAGTGAAGCAGTCTGCATTTTGTGCTGCTGCCTTTTCAAGTGAGTGCTTAGACTGCATATTAAGTTCTCCCGCCATTTGGTCGCCGTTATACCCGGTGAGGTAGTCGTATAGTGGCTTTCCGTTGCCACAGATGCTGCGTCCAATGCTTGTGGCGTGAGTGGTGAAAACAGTTGCTACTTGTGGCAGATGAGCCTTTATGTATAGGAGCCCCATACCGGTGGTCCATTCGTCAAAATGTGCTATGTATTTCTTGTCGAGCCCGTTATATTGACAGATGCTCTCTATGACGATTGCGGCAGCATGCGAGAATGCGCATGCTTCGTCGTAATCGCCGTAAGCGTGGAGGGAGTCAACACGGAATTTTTCCCACATTTCTGCATATAACTCGTTTTTGTGGTCATACATTGTGCCGAAGCTGACGAGTACCACAATAGGCTTTCCTGGAATGTCCCAGCGTCCAACCCTTACTTTAATCCCATAAGGCAGTGATAGTGATTTTCTCCATCCTGCGAGCAGAGTCTTGGACTCTACGAAGTATGGCGACGGATTTTCCTCAGTCCATACGTCAGGACCGATAAATATGGTGTTGTCTTTGCTTAATTTCTGCAATGTTCTTGCTTTTGTAGAGAGTACTGCGTATATGCCTCCAATCTTGTTGCATACCTCCCAGCTTGTCTCAAACAGCAAATCGTACCTAAAAGTTGCTTTGTCCATTAATTACTAATCAGTTCTATTTGAAAGTGCAAAGGTACGAATTATTTTTGACTTTTCCACTCTTTTTCTCATTTAATTGCTTAGTTGTCACATAAATGGATTTGATTTAAATAAGAATACACCACAAAATGACTGAAAAATCAAGATGTTTGTGGAATTGATGCGCGTTAATGTTTGTTAAAATTGATAATCCCTATTGACTCGTACCTTAGGGCAGTAGTTAACTTTGCAGTCGGTTAACGTTAACAGAAACAAAAATGAGAAATAAACTCAAAATCGGTGAGTTTTCAAAACTATGCAGAGTCACGATTAAGACGCTGCGGCATTATGAGGAGCTTGGACTGCTTTGTCCTGCTGAAATTGACGATTACAGTGGCTACCGCTACTATGAAATTGGTCAGGCAGTAAGGCTGAATCGGATTCTTCATCTCAAATGCCTTGGGCTTAGTCTGGACGAAATACGTGAGCTGTTTGAGCAAGGAGCTGACCGCCCGGAGGTGGAATTAATACGAGAAAAAATACGCCTCTGTCGCGAACAAATTGCTGTGCTGACAAATCGCCTTGACCAGCTGCAATGTCTTGAAAACGAAACAATTAAAACAAAAGACATGAAAAAATTTGAAATTAAGGTAATCCCTTCGCGAATTGTGGCAAGCCACAGGCGGGTGATAAAAAGTTACGATGAAATGAGCTATCTATGCTATGCGGTGATAGGTCCTGAAATGATGAGGGTAGGGTGCACTTGCCCCGAGCCTCAGTATTGCTATACAGTAGAGCACGACAAGGAGCATAAAGATTCAGACATTGACGTAGAATACTGTGAGGCTGTAGGGGAAATGCACGATGATACAAATCTGCTGAAATTTTATCGTAATGATGAAATAAAGGCATTGTGTTACAGATATGTAGGACCATATACATCATTTGGTGACGCTATGGCTGAAATCCTTTCGTATGCTCAAGGGCTGAATATGAAAATTACCGGTTCTCCGCGATTTTCATATATCGACGGTCCATGGAACAAGGATAATCCGGCAGACTATGTCACAGAAATCCAGTTGCCGATAGAGTGAATGTGGCTGGGAGATTAAGTGCCTCGAGGGTGTATCAAAATTAAGTTATTTGGTACATCCTTTCTTTATATGTCACAT
>JBJECS010000299.1:0-6109 GCA_051871335.1 Muribaculaceae bacterium
GCATTTGGAAGTAATTTTGTTAATTATACTCATAAAACCTTTTAGAGGAAAGGTAGTGATTATCTGTCTTTTAAGCAAATTATTTTGAAATATTTTTTTGAAACTGAGCATCATAGAAGATTTTTACGTAACTTTGCAGTCCAAAAAGTGCAAAGATATGTTTTGGAATTTATTTTCTACTTTTTTCAAAATCGGAATGTTTACTTTCGGTGGTGGCTGGGCTATGATTTCTATAGTGCAGCGCGAGGTGGTGGAACATCATAAATGGCTCACAAACGACGAGTTTCTTGACCTTATTACAGTCACGCAATCACTGCCCGGAATCCTTGCGGTGAACATGTCTGTGGTCATTGGTGACCGTCTTGGCAAGTTTAAGGGAAGCCTTTGCGCCGCTTTAGGCACAATATTGCCTTCATTTCTGATTATACTCGCTACTGCGAT
The DNA here is from genome assembly GCA_051871335.1 of Muribaculaceae bacterium. GTDB lineage: Bacteria > Bacteroidota > Bacteroidia > Bacteroidales > Muribaculaceae > CAJUPY01. Next base: position 442 of record JBJECS010000299.1, read on the forward strand.
ATTTTTGACACCCGAGACAATTAAAAATAACGATGTCTTGAACAGAATTTTCATGGGCATCCGTCCGGCAGTGGTGGCACTCATCCTCGTGCCCGTGGTCACTACCGCTAAGGCAGCTAAGATAAGCTGGAAAACCGTGTGGATACCTGTCTCTGTGGCACTTTTGATATGGTCAGGGATGCCGGTTGTCTCAAATCCTATTCTATACATTGTTCTTGGCGGTCTTTTTGGCTACTTTTATTTTAAGCACCGTCAACTTAAACACCTAAAAGACAGCGAAAAATGATATATTTACAACTTATATGGAGCTACCTGAAAATAGGTCTATTCGGTTTCGGCGGTGGATATGCAATGCTTTCACTGATTCAGAGCGAAGTCGTACTTCCGGGATGGATTACGGAGCAGACTTTTACAGACATTGTGGCAATTTCGCAGATGACACCTGGACCTATCGGTATAAACTCTGCAACATATATCGGCTATGCCGCTCCACACCTTGCCGGATATGATGGTATAATTTACGGCATTCTCGGAAGCATACTATGTACCACAGTGGTGGTCATCCCTCCATACATACTTTCGCGCTATGCAGCACATCTGTTGATTCGGCATAAAGACAGCTTGGTGGTGAAATCCGTTTTTGCAGGGCTTAGACCTGTAGTGATTGGACTTATAGGCTCAGCTGCATTGTTGCTCATGAATGCAGCAAACTTCGGTGAAACAAGCGACCAAATTATTAAGAGCATTTGCATTTGTGTGACTACATTCTTTCTGGTATATTACACAAAAGTTCATCCGATTCTATATATAATCCTTGCCGGAATTGCCGGCTTCATACTTTACTGACAATGACTTACGCAGAAGCGATAGAATATCTTTATAATGCCACTCCACAGTTTCAGCAGATAGGGGCGGCAGCATATAAGCCGGGACTTGATACCACGATTGCTCTTGACAATGCTTTTGGCAACTGCCATAGAGCATACAAGACTATTCATGTTGGCGGAACAAACGGCAAAGGAAGTACGTCTCACACAATAGCCTCTATCCTTCAAGAGCAAGGCTTTCGTGTTGGGCTATATACATCCCCTCACCTCATCGATTTTCGGGAGAGAATACGAGTAAATGGTGAAATGATAAGCGAGACAGCTGTCATAGACTTTCTTGAGCGGTATAAGGCTATGAATCTTGATTTCAGTCCTTCGTTCTTTGAACTGACAACAATTATGGCTTTTGAATATTTCAAAAAGCAAAATGTGGATTATGCTGTGATTGAAGTTGGTCTTGGTGGAAGGCTGGACTGCACTAATATCATATCCCCTATCCTCTCGGTGATTACAAATATTTCCAAAGACCATGTTGCTCAGCTTGGCAATACACTGGAGAGCATAGCGAAGGAAAAAGCCGGGATAATAAAGCATGGTGTCCCTGTTGTGATTGGTGAGGCAGAAGGCATTATCAGAGAAATATTCGAGAATAAAGCTGCCGAAGTTGGCACCCAAATATCATTTGCCGAAGATGACCTACACATAATCTCTGAAATAATGGATTTTGGTAGTTTTATTGAATATAAAACCGAGTTTGGCATTATAAAATCACCTCTTTCAGGCTCTTGTCAGAGAAAAAATATGCGAACAATATTATGCGCAATAAATACTCTGATAAATAATGGATTGAAGATAAATAATAAATCAATACTTGATGGCTGTGAAAAAGTGGTAACAAACACGCACTTGATGGGACGGTGGATGACGGTGTCTCATAATCCTAAGATAATTACAGACACAGGACATAACATAGGTGGCTGGCGATATTTATCTAAACAGCTGGCTGAAATTTCAGATAAATGCAAGCTTTGGATAGTACTCGGTTTTGTGAGCGACAAGGATGTAGATTCTATTCTCGCATTATTGCCCAAAAACGCAAACTACTTGTTTACACGAGCTTCTGTCCCTCGCGCCATGCCAAGTGAAATGTTAAAGGCAAAGGCGGAAACGTATGGTATCTCAGGAGAGAGTTTTGGCTCGGTAAATGATGCCGTAGAAGTTGCAAAAAGTCGGGCTTCTAACGAGGATGTTATTTTCGTCGGAGGAAGCACGTTTGTCGTGGCAGACCTCTTGTCTATGCTTAATTCGTAAGGGGTATTATCGGTGCTAAATTAGTAGGGCAATAGTTGTTAAACTATATTAATCCCAATTAAAATGTGCATATTTATGGATGTATTATCAAAAATAAATGCTAACTTTGTGATAAATATAAGGTAAGGCAAAAAAGATGATTACAACCAAGGCATATAAGTCATCAGCTTCATTTATAGCGAGGCTCGAAATCCGGCGCAGGCTGCTCGGCAGTTTGTGGCTGCTGATTTTTCCGGCTATGGCTTTTATTTTGGGTGCGACTGTAAACAATGCCTTCATTTATGTGGGTTTGATATTGATTTTCCTTATTTATCCATTTATACTTACAATCGCATATTTCAATTCCCTGCTTTTGCCCGGATATGCCTCAGCAGTTAGGACAAAAAGAGTTGTGTTTGAAGAAGACTGTTTAAGTATTCAGCATTTGAAGCTTGATGATGATGGAAACGAGGAAAACAACGGCACTCCCATAACAATCCCCTATTCCGATTTCTCCGAATTTGACTTTGCGAGCGAAAACATAGTTTTACGCTATAAAGACTCAAACAAAGGTATTATTGCAGTTCCTAAAACTGCTTTCTATAGCATTGATGAGCTAAAAACAGTATTTAATTTCATAAGCCAAAACATCAAGTATGAAATATAAACTTTCCATTTTAAGTATATTATTCCCCGTGTTTGCATACGGAGCAAAACTGAATGGCGTCGTCTTGTCTGAAGACGGCGAACCACTCGTTGGAGCCTCTGTGCGCTGGGAAAATAGAACTACTGGCACTACAACTGATATTGACGGCAAATTTGAGATTGATTACAACACGGCTGATAAAACACTAATCACCAGCTATGTAGGATATAATAACGACACAACACTTGTCGATTTCTCAGAAAAGTCTATTAAAATCACACTATTCCCTCATATCCTTGACGAAGTTACAGTTACAACTCGTGGAAGAGGAGTAGTTAAAGTTTCAGGTGCTGAAAATTCTATGCTTATAGGGCAGCAAGAACTGTTTAAGGCGGCTTGCTGCAATCTCGGAGAAAGTTTCACAACAAATCCATCTGTTGATGTGTCTTATGATGATGCCGCAACCGGAGCTAAACAAATAAAACTGCTGGGTCTATCGGGTGCATACGTTCAAATGCTTACTGAAAACATACCGGCTTTCCGTGGTGCTGCTCATCCCTATTCACTTGGATATGTTCCCGGACCATGGATGCAGAGTATTCAAGTCTCAAAAGGAAGTAGCAGTGTCAAAAATGGTTATGAATCTATAACCGGGAAAATTAATATCGAATACCTTAAGCCACAGGCTGAAGATGAGACTGTTGGCGCTAACTTTTATGGTGACTCAAAGGCGAAGTTCGAAGCAAATCTCGACGGAAATATACACTTGAATAAGACTCTTTCCACTGCATTCATGGCACACTACGAGGACAGATACAATAGCCACGATGGAAATGATGACGGATTTATAGACATGCCGGATATTAAGCAGTTCAATATAGCAAACCGTTGGGGATATTTCTCATCAAGCCGTATTACCCAGGCATTCGTGTCAGTAATTGATGAGAACCGTAAAAGTGGAGTTTCCTCACATGCAACTCACCATTTAGACCCTCTAAAGTATGATTCAGACCTTCATACTACCGACGTGAATGCATGGGCTAAAAATGCTTGGATTATTGATAGTGATAAGAACACAAATATCGCTATTATTGGCAATTTTTCTCGCCATCTGTTTGACGGAAAGTATGGTGACGGAAGAACTTTATACACCGGGCAGACAAATGCCTATGGACAGTTGCTTTTCGAGACTGACTTCGACGAGCACAATTCAATCTCTGCCGGTGCAAGCATTGTTTATGATTATTATCATCACAATTTATCTCTCTCCCCAGCCCCACTTAAAGACAGGGAAACTACACCGGGAGCATACGCTCAATATACTTACAAGATTGCCGACAAGTTTGTGGCTATGGCAGGACTCCGTTACGACCACAGTAGCATTTATGGCGGATTTTTCACTCCGCGAGCACACTTAAAATGGACTCCACTATATGGACTTACTTTTCGCGCGTCTGCCGGCAAGGGCTACAGGACAGTAAATCCTTGGGCTGAATATAATTATTTGCTTAGTTCTTCACTTCCTATTATTGTTGATGAGACTTTAAAGCAAGAAAAAGCGTGGAATTATGGTATATCCGCTTCATATTCTCTCTCACTATTTGACAGACCTCTCTCTCTGTCCACTGATTACTATTATACCGATTTCGACAGCCAGGTAATACTTGACCGTGACAGTTCCCCCGGACAAATCTATATTTCAAATCTTAATGGGCAGTCTTATTCCCACACATTCCAGATTGACCTTAACTATGAGCTGCTTGAAGGACTTACTTTTGCTGCAGCATACCGACGCAATGACGTAAAGGAATCATACAACGGAGTTAAAATGGACAAACCACTTACACCTAAATACAAGGGACTTGTATCATTTTCTTATCTCACCCCACTCGAACACTGGCAGTTTGACGCCACTTTGCAACTGAATGGGAGTGGAAGACTTCCCACTGCTCCTATTGTCAATGACACAAATATTTATGAGGAGTCATATCCATCATTTGTACAACTTAGTGCACAGATTACTCGATATTTTCGGCATTTGTCTGTGTATGTGGGTGGTGAAAATCTCACGAATTATAAACAAAAAAATCCAATTATAAACTTAACTTCTGTGTCATACTATGACCCCACCCTTGTCTGGGGACCTGTTGATGGAGCAATGGTATATGCCGGAGTTAGATTAAAATTTAACTACAGATGAAAAGATTTATTTCAATTATTGTAATTCTGACAGCCTTTATAGCAGCGTCTGCCAGAGATTTATATACAGTGACCTATACGGTACAGCCACAAATGCACTGTGAAAATTGCAAGAAGAAAATAAAAGACCAATTGAAGTTTGAAAAAGGCGTCAGGGCTATTGATATATCCATTAAGGAACAGACCGTAAAACTTACATACGACGCAGAAAAGACTGACACTCAGACACTGTCTGAATCACTCAAGAAAATAGGTTATAAAATCACTGAAATCGAAAACAAAAAATTAAACCTCAAATAATGGCTACAATACCAGAAATTATTAGCAGCAAAGAAGGAAAATCTTTCTCGTTTGAAGTATTGCCACCGCTTAAAGGTCGTGGAATAGATAAACTTTTCAGTAATATTGATTCACTGATGGAGTATTCTCCGTCATACATTAATATCACTACGCATCGTAGCGAAATGGTATATAAATCCACTCCAGACGGGCTATATCGCAGAGTATCGGAACGTAGTCGACCTGGAACTGTAGCTGTAGCAGCTGCCATTCAGCATCGTTATCATATTCCGGCAGTACCCCACATTATTTGCTCCGGTTATTCAAAGGTTGAAACAGAATATGCACTTATTGACCTCCGTTTCTTAGAAATAAATAATTTGCTGTTGCTTCGCGGCGACAAAGCTAAGCATGAGTCTCGTTTTAC
>JBJECS010000300.1:0-6102 GCA_051871335.1 Muribaculaceae bacterium
GATGTACTACCTGAATCTCGAAAAATTCCTCAATCAGCCCGATGCCGACCTGAAAAACTTGCTCGCCTAAGCCTCGGAATCACCGCCGGCACCTTCTCTATTTGACTGAGGGGGCTTGTAAAATGTAAAAAAAGCCTCGAACACCGAATAATCAGCGCTCGAGGCTCATTGTTTTGCCGCCCTCAAGTTTTAGCGGACAGTAATAATATTCTGTAGGTATAAAGCATCTGCCTTCATCAATAAACACGAATATGTTGGCGAAATATCTTGCCACAAAGACAGGCAAAACTTTCCTCGTTCTTCGTTCTGAGTCTCTTTGGAAGGAAACATTCGGCTAAGAACTGTGGAGTAAATTGGGAGAAGAAGGTCGTCTGATTACTAAGGGACATAAAGGAATGTCTCAGAAAATCTCACGAGGTAATCTGAAAGAAGACAATGGTTTTGATAAGCTTGTCAATATATTGAAGTCGGACAGTCATCAGTAAAATACAGAACAGATAGTTAAAATGCAGCATCTGACGGAACAGACAACCTTTTTATACTTTCTTCCTTTATGGCAAGAATGAGCCAATTTAGCGAACATGTAAGTTTTAGCTTTCGAGGGCTGAGTGCAGGAGCGAGAGAGCTTCAGCGGGGGAATTGGATTGGTCGAGGAGAGTGACGAATTTAGAGCCGATAATAGCACCGGAGGCATTGGCTATAGCGGATGAAAGAGTCTGCTTGTTGCTGATGCCAAAACCAATCATACGGGGATTACGGAGGTTCATGGCGTTTATTCGGCGGAAATATTCCTGTTTAGCCTCGTCGAAACTGCGTTGTGCACCGGTGGTTGCTGCGGAAGAAACCATGTAGATAAATCCGTCGGTGTTATCGTCGATAAATCTAATACGGTCGTCTTCGGTTTCAGGAGTGATAAGCATGATAATGCGCAGTCCATATCGGTCGCTGACAGGGCGAAAATCCTGCATATAGTCCTTAAAAGGGAGGTCCGGGATAATAAATCCGTCAATGCCACATTCGACAGCCCGTTTACAACATTCCTCAAATCCAAATTGCATAATAGGGTTCAGATAGCCCATGAGAATGATAGGGACATTGACACTCTGAGCGCGAATATCGCTGAGCTGGTCGAAGAGCAGACGGAGTGACATTCCGTTACGTAGAGCCTTAGTAGCGGCAGCCTGGATAACGGGGCCGTCAGCCATAGGGTCGCTGAAAGGGATTCCCACCTCAATCATGTCAATACCGCCGTCGGCGAGAGTCTTTATGATTTCAGGGGCACTGTGTAGGGTAGGGTGTCCGGCGCAGAAATAAAGGGAGAGAATGCCGGACTTTTTTTCGCTGAAAAGTTTATTTATTCTGTTCATAATATATTCAAAAAATCTTTAACAAGTTTAATATCTTTGATAGCGGGACTTATTTCAAATCGGCTGTTAATGTCGATTCCGGCGAGGCGCGGGTGAGAGAAGCTGTGAATGGCGTTGATACTGTCAATGCCAATACCTCCGCTGAGGAAGAAAGGTGTGGGTCCATCGTAGGCTTCAAGAAAACTCCAGTCAAAACTGTTGCCACAGCCGCCATATCCGTCACATTTAGTGTCGAAAAGGAGATAATCGACGTAACCGTCGAATTTTTTTGCTGTAATAGCGTCTGCCTCTGAAGCCATAGCGATAGCCTTGATTATAAAGACATCGGAATGGAGATATTGACGAAGCGAGCGACAAAAATTCGGCGACTCGCAGCCATGAAGCTGAACGCCACCAAGCTGAAAAGCATTGACTGCAGTGACGATTTCATCAAATTCGGCATTTACAAAGACACCAATTCGCCTGACAGACAGAGGGAGATATGAAAGGCAGTCTGCGACATATCGCTTAGACTTTTTCCAGAAGATAAATCCCATCCAGTCGATGTCCAGCTTCTCAGCGAGGCGAATATTGTCAGGGTCTCGCATGCCGCAGAGTTTTATGATAAGCCCACGTTTCATGTATTATTCACTGATTTCTTTTACAAACTGAGCCAAAGCAGAGCCGGGATCAGCCGTTTTCATAAAACGCTCTCCAATAAGAAAGCCACGAAATCCCTCACACCTGAGCTGCCTGATAGTAGCGACGTCTGATATTCCGCTTTCGCTGATTTTAACACATTCGTCAGGGATTTTATCAGCCAAGCGGAAAGAATTTTCCACAGAAGTGACAAACGAGCCAAGATTTCGGTTGTTTACGCCCACAACGTCGATGTTATCGCCGATATAGTCAATTTCGGATTCACAATGCACCTCCAGAATGGTCTCGAGAGCGCAATCGTGAGCGACGCGAGCCAATCTGTGGCATTGTTCTACAGAGAGAGCGGCAGCAATGAGGAGAACAACGTCAGCTCCCATGCATTTAGCCTCAACAATCTGATATTCGTCAATCATAAAGTCTTTGCGCAAGATAGGGACAGTGACAGACGGTCTGGCAGCTACAATGTCGCGCGGAGAACCTCCGAAAAAATCCGAGTCGGTCAAAATAGAGCAGGCAGAAGCCCCGGCAGCACAGTAAGCGGCAGGAATAACATCAGCCTTCGCCTCTCTGTTAATCCAGCCTCGAGAGGGCGATTTGCGCTTAAATTCGGCAATGATGCCAACGGGAGATTCCGTAAGCGACTTATGCAGCGAACGTCGGACACCAGGCAAATCGGCGAGGCGAGACGTCAGCTCTGCAAGTGGCAGAGCAGCCTTAGCGCGCTCAACATCAATCTTCTTGTTTGCGATAATTGTTTCGAGAATATCAGCCATAGCATATCAAGAGAAAAATTCTACAAATTTCTTGAGCTTATCAATAGCCTTGCCAGAGAAAATAGATTCTCGTGCGGCATCGACACAGTCTTCTACAGACTTAGAGCCGTCCATCACGCGGATAGCCATGGCAGCATTGGCGATGACAACATCGATTTGAGCCTGAAGAGCAGTTCCTGACAATACGTTGTCGAAAATAGCCTTAGCTTCAGACAAAGTAGAGCCGCCATAAATATCGGCAGGGGAGATTTTGGCAAATCCAACCTCATGAGGACAGATAATGCGCTCGTAGCCATTTGTTTTAATTTTAAAATCGCCAGTTAGCGAGACTTCATCGTATCCGTCGATGCTGTTTACAATGCCATAGTTAATCCCGAGCCGCTCATATACACGGCTGTAAAGCCTGAGCTGTTTAAGAGTAGCTACACCGAGAAGCTGGTTTTTAGGGTGGCAGGGGTTTACGAGCGGTCCGAGGAGGTTAAAGCAGGTAGGCACTCCAAGTCCACGGCGGACAGGTGCGACAGCTTTCATGCCGCTTGCAAACAGAGGTGCGTGAAGATAAACAATGCCGATACTGTCAAGCGCAGCACGCAGCGTATCTTCGTCAGCGCAAAACTTGACGCCGTGAGCCTCAATGACATTGCTTGCGCCACTGACACTGGTAGAGGCATAGTTTCCGTGTTTAGCAACCTTATATCCAGCACCGGCAACAACAAAACAAGCGCAAGTGGAAATGTTAAACGTGTTTTTTCCGTCGCCACCTGTGCCGACAATGTCGATTGGCTCAAAAGGAGACAAGTCAATGTGTCGCCCGGTCTCGAGGAGAGCTTCACGGAGCCCGAGAAGCTCGTCGACGGTGACACCACGCATTTCCAGTGCTGTAAGGAGAGCCGCAATCTGCACTTCGGGATATTTTTGCCCGATAATGTCTATCAAAATACGGTGAGTCTCATCCTTGGAGAGTTCTTCACCGCCAATAAGTCTTTTTAAAATCTCTTTCATACCTTAAATCTTCAACCAATTACTCATCAGCGTCAATCCGTCAGGTGTCAAAACCGATTCCGGGTGAAACTGAATGCCATGCATATTAAAATCACGATGTCTCAGCGCCATGATTTGCCCTTCTTCACTAATAGCGGTCACTTCAAGGCATTGAGGCAAAGACTCGTAGTCCACGACCCAAGAGTGGTATCTTCCAGCCGACAAAGGGTTTGGCAGACCGTTGAAAATAGGGTCAAGGGCGCAATTGCCAGAGGTTTTGTAAGTGACAGGCGTCTGTACGCCATGAAAAACTTCACTTAGATTTATCAGCTTACCGCCAAATGCCACAGACATAGCCTGCTCGCCAAGACAAACGCCAAACATAGGCTTCTTGCCGGCATATTCACTTATTACGGGCAAAAGCAGCCCTGACTCCTCAGGAATACCCGGGCCAGGAGAAAGGACAATCCTATCATATCGGTCAATATCCTGAAGGCAAAACTTGTCGTTTCGCAACACAGTCACCTCTTCGCCTAATTCCTTGAAAGCATGTGCGAGATTGTAGGTGAAAGAGTCGTAATTATCAATTATCACTAATTTACTCATAGTTCACTTTGGGCTTGTCTCGGCAAGAGAAATGGCTTTCTTAAGCGCGCCGAGTTTGTTATTAACTTCCTGAAGTTCATACTCTTCATTGCTTCGAGCAACGACACCACCGCCTGCTTGAAACCAGAGCTGTCCGTTACGGCTCACGAAAGTGCGAATTGTGATAGCCTGGTTTAGGTTTCCGTTAAGTCCGATATATCCTATGCATCCACCGTAAGGACCGCGGTTGTGAGGCTCAATCTCGCTGATAATCTGCATAGCGCGCACCTTAGGCGCACCGCTGAGAGTACCAGCCGGGAAAGTGTCGAAAAACGCCTTAATTGGGTCAGTTCCCGGGTTAAGGGTTCCACTGACACGGCTCACGAGGTGAATGACGTGGCTGTAAAACTGCATATCCTTGTAAAAATCCACCTTCACGTCGTGGCAATTACGACTAAGGTCATTGCGAGCCAGGTCAACGAGCATTACATGCTCAGCATTTTCTTTAGGGTCGTTACGGAGATATTCGGCATTTTTAGCGTCTTGCACAGGGTCACCGGTACGCCTTGTAGTGCCGGCAATAGGGTCGATGTAAGCCTTGCCATTTTCAATGCGGCAGTGAGTTTCCGGAGAAGAACCGAAAATCCTGAAACCGCCAAAGTCAAAATAAAAAAGATAGGGAGATGGATTTATGCTTCTCAAGGCACGATACAGCTTGAAATCGTCGCCATAGAAATGCTGAATAAATCGCCGAGAAGGCACCACCTGAAAAGTGTCGCCACGAAGGCAGTGCGCAATGCAAGCCCTGATGTTAGCCTTGTGCTCGTCGTCGGTGAGAGTGGAGGTAGTGTCGCCTACGGTGTGGAAGTCGTAGATAGGAAGGCGAGGGTTTCTGATAGCGGCTTCCACCTTGTCGAGGTGGTCAGTTTCGCCGTCAGCTACCATTTCAAGAAGCATCATTTCGCTTTTGTAACCGTTAAAAACGATGATGTATTTGTAGAGGATGTAAAGGATATCCGGGGCATCATTAACGCTCTCGGTAGAATCTTTCACGTCAATGTTTTCGAGGTATCTCACCGCATTAAACGAAGTATATCCATAAAGTCCGCAATAGTTGCAAGCCTCGCCTGTCACATCAAACTCTGCAATGAAATCAGAGACAGCGCGGGCGCAGGTATAGTCTTCGTCAATTGCGTGGGACACCGACGACCCGTCAGGAAAAGACAAGACGGCATTTCCGTGAGATACGGCAACTTGTGCCATAGGCTTTAGCCCGATAAAAGAGCGGTTATTCTCGCTGCCATGATAGTCTGAACTCTCCATAAGAGCACTTTGCGGAAAAAGGTCGCGCAACTTCAGGTAAGTGCTAACGGGAGTGTAAAGGTCGCCGAGCACTGTCTTATGTACTGTGTTATATTTGAATTTAGCCATAATGGTTAGTTGTTAATATGCTTTAAATAAGTTTCGATGTCTTTGTCGCCGCGTCCGCTGACAGTGAGTACAACTACGTCGTCGGCACAGAAATTCATTTTCGGAAGAGCCCCAAGTGCGTGAGCCGACTCCAAAGCAGGAATAATCCCTTCGAGTCGTGTCAATTCAAAAGCTGCGGCAAGTGCTTCGTCGTCGTTTACGGCGATAATTTTTGCACGTCCTGTATGCGCCAGGTTTGCATGGATAGGGCCGATTCCGGGATAGTCAAGCCCGGCGGAAATGGAGTAAGGCTCAACAATCTGTCCGTCGTCGGTCTGCATTACGAG
>JBJECS010000301.1:0-5979 GCA_051871335.1 Muribaculaceae bacterium
TCATAAAATCAAGTGGCGAATATCTCAAATTCGTCTTTATCACCGGCGTCACCAAATTCTCGCAGCTCAGCATATTCTCTGAGCTGAATAACCTCAACCAAATTTCTATGCTTGATGAATTTTCAGGCATCTGCGGAATAACCCAGACAGAGCTTGACACTGTACTACGCCCTTGCGTTGAGGAATATGCTGAAAACATGGGAGTAACGACAGATGAGGCTTATGCGCTTTTGAAAAAGAATTACGACGGCTATCATTTTGCACGCAGAAGTGAAGACGTATATGCCCCATTCAGCCTTCTCCGCGCGCTGAATGACAACACTACAGACTATTATTGGTTTGAAAGCAGCACAATGTCGTCGCTCATAGAGCATCTGAAACACTTTCCTGAGTTTAATCCACTTGATTACGATGGCATAGGTGTATCTCTTGATAAATTTAACATACCATGTGAGAATGCAAAGACACCAATTCCATTACTCTACCAAAGCGGTTACCTGTCTATTGACACATACGATAAAGATTTTGATGAATTTGTCCTTCATTTCCCAAATCGCGAAGTGAGAAATGGCATGGTGTATGGCATGACAAACTACTTAATAGACGATGATGGCATAGACCGTGATGCTTCAATCGTAAAAATGGCACGCTCTCTTGTTAAAGGCGACTTGGCAACGGCACTAACAGTCCTCCGGGCATACATTGCAAGCATTCCATACGACATTATCACCAAGAAGGAATGGATGGCAAAGCGAAGCAGAGAGGGATTTTATAAGATGCTGATGTATATCATTTTCTCGCTGCTAAACAGTAAGATAGATACTGAAGTTAAGAGCATTCTTGGCAGAGCTGATGTGGTGGTTAAGACCAAGAATGACATTTATGTGCTTGAGCTGAAGGTAGATAAATCTGTGGATGATGCACTTGCGCAAATAGAGAGCAAGGATTATGCGATACAATACACCGCCGATGGAAAAAAGGTGACTAAATGCGGTATCACGATTTCTACAGAGGCGAGAAATATAGTTCATTGGAAAGCTGTCAGTGAAAGAGGAGAAATCGTTGATGAACAGGAGTTTTGAATAGATAATAGAGAATAAAGAACAGAGAATAGTGAATAGTGGAAAGTGAGGGAGAAAAGAGGCTGGTTTGCATTTATTAACAAATTTAAACATAAATTTTTGGTGTCAATTTAGAAAATTTATGTAATTTTGGCGAAATATTCAATAAATCATGAAAAATTGGTTATTATATACGATAAAATAGTCGGTATATAAGACAAAAAGTTAAAACAGAAAAAAATTAAGTCAATATAAATAGTTATTAGTAAAGAACCCTAAAATGATTAACAAACAAACGATTATGGCGCTAATTGCAACGATTGCAATAACGTCGATGGCTCACGGCGAGGTGGGCTACCATGAAACGTCACGCATAGGATATTTATGCAGTCCAATGCAGACGCAAAGCGGGGTTGTTGTAACAACAGACCGCGGGAATGAGTTGTACCTTGTGAAAGACAGTGAACTCAAACCGTTAGTGATATCACGCGGAGCGGGCATGTATGCTCAAGTTAATGCAGAAAAGACATTGATTGGTTTTAAAAGCATTAATGAAGAGTATCAGCAGGCACCCGCACTGCTTGACGTAACGAGCGGAAAAATTACACTGCTTGAAGATTATACAGAGCAGTGCGGTCAGGTGTCGTTTTCAAACGATGGCACAATGGCGTATACCATGGGAGATTTCCTAATTATCCGCAAAGGGGAGAACAGGAAGAGTTATAACCTTGGCGAGTATGTGAACATTGTGAATATATCGCCGGATGGAACAAAGGCGGCTTATTCAACCATCAACGGGGAAATGTATATTCTGCACCTGATAAACGGGTACAAAGAATTTGTGAGCGGCGTGGACAACGGATATAACCCAATCTGGTCGCCGGATGGGAGCAAACTTGCCGTAGAACTTATCAATGGTGAGGCGAAGGTGATAGAAACGCTGACAAAGTCAGTATTCGACCTTGGCGAAGCAGGTTCCGTAAAGTGGACGAGTGACTCAAAGAATGTAGTGTTTACTCGTGCGGAATACGTGAACGAACTTTTGACAAAAGGAAGCGCAGTGCTACAGTCACGCTACGACGGCACAGGGCTTACGACGATAATCCCGACAGATGAGTGCTGCCCGACAGCAGTTGAACTGACAGCGGACAACAATGTAGTGGTGACATACGCTATGGGGAACAAGCGCGGACTAAGCCGCGTGACGTTCTCGGGAGAAAAATTCACGATGTCTGTACCCAAGGAAGTATCGCTGATGAACATTCCAAAAGACAAGGTGATGAAGGCGAACCTGGGACTTAACATCGAGGAAAAGACGCGCCTGAGCAAAATAGCGGAGAAAGAATATTTTGAGAAGAAAGAGTTGGAGCTGAAGAGCGGCAAGGTCACAAAATCAGCTACTCCAAACCTTATCGGCTCGTTTGATATACCATATATCAACCAGGTATGGGACACACCGTCGTCAATCAACGGCTACTATGAATACGGGTATGTGGCTTGTGCTCCAACATCCGCATGTATGAACTTGGGCTATTATCAGCTATTGACAAAGAAGGCGGTTACATCACGCGCATCCGGTGTGGGAACCGTATATTATTCATATTATGTAGGGCGTAACTACACCAGTCCTGTGACGGGGTTTGCGTTTACGAAGACAGCATCTTACACACCGTCGTGGGGGTCAAAGACAAAGAACACAGTAGGTGGAGCATACGGATATATGTGGGGCAATGGCGCACCGGCAAATATGATGCCTGCGTTTTATAAAAACAACGGTATGAAGGCGTCGTCATACTCCAGCAGCTGGAGCGTATTCGTGACACAGTCAAACTCAGGTATCCCATATACCATCTGTCTTAAAAACGGAACGAGCAATGGTCACCTTGTACTCGGCTTCCGCGCGAATGCGAAGGCAAACGGGACTACGGGTGCCATATCATCATGCACCGGGTCATTTGTATGCCACGACCCATATGGAGACTATAACGGGTCAAGCTATCCGAACTGGGACGGTCGTTTCTCCACCTATGACTGGCCAGGCTATAGCAACGGACACAAGAATATCGGTACATTCTATTGGGGAGTAGTAGTGACACCACCAGCTACAGACCCAAAACTGACAGTATCCCCAACATCACTGAGCTTTGAATGCTATCAAGGCGAAACCCCGTCGCTGAAACTGACAGTGACAGGTACAAACCTATCAGATGTAATCACCGTAACCTCAAGCGACCCAACACTGTTTACCTGTGACGGACATACAGAGGGAGCGTACACGATAGCAAAGACAGGAGCGACGGTGACAGTAAAGATGAGGGATACGAGTGTAGTGGGAACATACGGTTCAGGCGGCACAGCACAGAACAAGGCATTCACGATTACCCTGACATCAGGTTCTCTGACAAAGACAGTGAGCGTGAAGGCAACCGTAAAAACACCGCTTTTAGGTACACTGACAGAAAAGTGGAGCATGAGCGATAAGCGCGGCACACTGACCTCAAAAGGCTATGATGCGGCAAAGATACGCAACTTTGTATATAATGCAGGTAAGCTATACTGCGTATATAATCACTCAGAAATCCTTGTACTTGACGCACAGAGCGGCGAGAGTCTGGGAACACTTAACCTGAATAGCGTGACAGACAAAGTGTCAACGCTACAATTCTGCGACGTTAAGGCACTTGACGGTCATATCGTGGCATGTAACCTAGCGGCGTCAGGCGAGGAATTCCGCCTGTATGCGTGGGATGATGACCAAAGCGAGCCATATCTATTATACAGCACAACAAACCTTCAGGGCGCGGCACGCCTTGGCGACTGCCTTGAGCTATCCGGTACATTTGACAGTGACCTGTGGGTAACGCTGGGCAATGATGACAATACAGACACACGCATCGTGCAATTTAACCGCAAGAGCGGCTCATGGACAGCGAAAGTGACAAAAGCGACAACCGCCGGCACGACACACCTCACCGCCGGCTCGACAGTGCGCGTATATTACCAGGTGGACAATGGCTGGTGGATAGACGGCAAGAACTCAAATCCATCATGGCTCAAGTATGACAGCACATCAGGGACAGCAAAACGTAACTGCTATGTCCCAGCCGACAAGCTAATGGGCTCAAGCCATCACGAATTTAATTTCAGCGACAAGAAATATGCAGCAAACCTGATTTTCTGCGGCGATACAAACTATACCCAGCCAAAGATGAAAATCATCATAGACGAGAGCGGCAACTACTCAACAACAACCGATGTGGGCTACTATCCGAGCGACGGACTTAGCGACAACGTAAACGGAAACACCGGAGCATGTGGCGACTGCATGATAAACACAGATGGAGAGACGTATCTTGAAGCCTGGGTGCTTGCCTACGGTCAGGGACTTGCCTACTTTACATACGGAGAAGTGCCGCCATACAGCACAGACCCGATAGGTCCTGCTAAACCGGCAATCAAGGCGGCTCCTTCAAGCCTGAACATGCAAGCGTTCAGCACCGGTCATGCAGAGACATCACTGAGTGTCAAAGGCGTGTCGCTCACCGGCAATATCTCACTGAGTGTCACCGGTGAAGACGCACAATATTTCTACCTCTCAACAAATACGCTTCCTGCAGACGGAGGAAATGTCACCGTAAACTATGACCCGACAGCGATAGGCAACCATACAGCAGAAATATTGCTTGCATCAGAGGGGGCAGAGAATGTGACAGTAAGCGTTGAGGGACTTTCAAAGGCTCCGACATACCTTGACGACAATATCACAGAACTGACAGAAATATGGAAGAAGAGCGGGAGCGATGCTCCATGGTTTGACTCATCACAGCCATATATCCGTAGCATAGCGTTCCAAGACGGCAAGCTGTATGTAGTGGTGACAAACACTGCAGCATATTCAATAAAAATACTTGATGCCTATACAGGCGAGGAAAAGGGAGAGCTGAATATGGATGGCGTGTCAGAGGGTGTGTTTAAGATTTCATCTGTAGTGGCAGTGGATGGCAAGATATTTGCGTCAAATGCAGCGGCAGCGTCAAACGTATTCAAGATATACCGATGGGACAGCGATACGTCAGCACCAGTGGTAGCACTTGAGCTTGCAGCGAATACACACTGCTCAAATGCGATGGGAGGACAGATAACGTTTACCGGCGAACTGAACGGCGGGCGCATCTGGACGAGTGACCAGCTCACAAACAATATGATATACTTTACCGTAAGCGACGGCGAGATAGACCCGACGGTGAATAAACTGCCACTGTATAAGTCAGACGGTTCAACAGCGTTTAATCTTGGAGACGGACGCGGAGCGGCAAGTGTGGTACAAGACGTGAACGGCAACTACTATATCTCAGCGAAAGACGCGTACCCGGCAATATTCAACCCGAGCGGCGTAATGATAGAGCAGATGAAAGCAGCCCCATGCCTAAGCAATTCATATGGCACCGGACTGGGTATCATCCCATTTGGCAGCAAGCGTTATGCTGCAGTAGGCACATATCTTTCATCGAATGTGACGAGTGCGTTCACCTTCGTGAATATCACAGACGGGCTCTCAGCAGCAGAAACAGCGATAGGCACATATCCGGCAGCCGGCATGGGCAATGTTGCAAATACACAGCGTCTACAGTCAGTAGTATGGTCAACACGCGAGGACAATCAAGTACTTGATGTATGGTTTGCGAGCGCAATTCAGGGCTTGTGCTACTATACATACAATGGTGTACGCCAGGCGGAAGGCGTGGAAGAAATAGAAGACGCATCAGAAGCGTTCCGAGTAATCAGCGACGGCAGTACACTTGCGGTAGTAGGCGTAGAATCAGCGCAGATATGCGTATATAATGCATCGGGAATGCTTGTGGCACGCAATGCCGGCGAGCAGGTGATAGATGTATCATTCATACCGTCAGGACTTTAC